>JBCDEX010000014.1:0-16446 GCA_039178995.1 Pseudomonadota bacterium
AGAAGTCTAAAAACAATAGCAAGAAAAATACGCAGAAGCCTAGTAAAGGAAGCTCTTCAGTGTCCGATTCTTCGAATAAAAAAAGTGCCTCCGATCAGAGTTCTACGGCTAAAAAAACACCTAAGTCTAAATTTGCTTCTAAGGCTGCGTCTAAGCGAGCTCAATCAAAGAAGCCGGTCAGGAAAAAAAACAATGCCAGCACTAAGAAAGTAAAAGATAAACCGGTTTCTCCCAAACAAGCAAAACAGAAAGCATCTGGGTCTCAGTCTAAAGCTGCGCTGAAGCCTACATCTGTTGGTGCAAGAAAAGCAAAAAAAGCTAACAAGAAAGCAGCTGCGCCGGCAAAAAAAATAAAATCGGCTGGTAATAACAAGTCTCAGAAAGTACCAGTTAAGAAAAGACAAACAAAGCATAAGAAAATAAAGGGCTCTGGTAGCATGAAACGTATGCTCTTTAGGCGTTTGTTCTATTTGATGTTGATTGCTGGAGTTGCGGTTCTTGCGTACGTGCTGTACCTCGATCGCAAAGTGGTGAAAAAGTTTTCAGGGAAAAAATGGTCTGTGCCAGCGCATGTATACGCTCGCCCATTGGAGTTATATGAGGGGTTAACGGCGAATCCGAACTATATTGCGCGAGAAGCGAGAAGCTTAGGTTATGCTGAAGGTAAAAAAGGCAATGGCTCGGTGAGCTTGCAAGGCAATCGACTGCATTTGCACACGCGCGGTTTTAAGTTCATAGACGGGCATGAACCAGCCAAAGAGCTAACCATTCGGTTTGATGGCAACACCATTCGCTCCATCGTTGATGCGTCGGGTGAAGACGTCCCATTGGTGAGAATGGAGCCGTTGATAATTGGGGGAATTTACCCTGAGTCGAATGAGGATCGCATGTTGGTGCAGTACAGCGATTTACCTGAGGGTATGATTGAAACCTTACTGGCTGTTGAAGACAGAGCATTCTTTGAACACTACGGTATCTCAATCAAAGGCATTGCGCGTGCTTTTATGACCAATATCACGTCTAAGCGTCTCCAGCAGGGTGGAAGTACCCTAACGCAGCAATTGGTTAAAAACTTATACTTGAGTTCGGAGCGGACGATAAAGCGTAAAGTGAACGAAGCGATTATGTCGTTGTTGCTCGAATTTCATTACTCAAAAGAAGAAATTTTAGAAACGTATGCCAATGAAATATACCTTGGGCAAGACCGCTCGAAAGGAGTTCATGGGTTTGGGTTGGCCAGTTACTACTATTTTAATAAGCCTATTGGATCGTTGAGGTTGCATGAGTACGCCTTGTTGGTTGGCATCATTAAAGGGCCATCTAATTACAATCCGAACCGTTATCCAAAAGCGGCGCTGGAGCGACGCAATCAAGTGTTGGAAATCCTCCGATTGCAAAAGTTGTTTCCTGAAGAGGAGCTTGCAGTAGCACGCAATCAGCCACTGGGTTTGCGAAAGCAAGATTCAAACTTAGTACATGTATACCCTGCATATCTTGATTTGGTGCGACGCCAATTAAAACGTGATTATAAGGATTCGGATCTGCGCAGCAATGGGTTGAAAATCCATACCAGTTTTGATCCACAAGTGCAGTGGCAGACTGAGCGTGTATTGGCGCGACGTATGGTGCGCATGGAAAAAAGTCTACCTGAGTCGCAACGAGACCAATTGCAAGCGTCTATTGTCGTGGTGGATACCGAAACGGGCGACGTGTTGGCGCTTGTCGGCGATAAGAAAACACAGTATGCAGGATTTAACCGAGCGCTGGATGCAAAACGTCCTATTGGTTCTTTGGTGAAACCGGCGGTGTATTTGGCGGGGTTGATGAAACCAGAAGAGTTTACACTGGCGACCGTATTGGAAGATATTCCGGTGAAAGGTTTGATGTCCGCTGGCGGTCGTTGGCGACCACAGAATTTTGATAAAAAGATTCATGGCGACATCATGTTTTATCGCTCGTTGGCGTTGTCGTATAACTTGTCCACAGTGCGCTTGGGTATCGATGTTGGGTTAGACAGTGTTGTTGATGTGTTGAAAAAATTAGGCATTGAAGGCGATATTCCAGAATGGCCGTCGGTCACGTTAGGCTCCTTGGATCGTTCAGCGTATGACGTTGCGAAAATGTATCAAACCATTGCTGCGAATGGTTTTTATACGCCACTCCGATCAATTCGAGACGTTCAGGCGTCGAATGGTGAGGTGTTGAAACGGTATCCATTTGAAGTGGAACGACGCTTTGATCCGAGTGTGATGTATTTATTGCAATTTGCGATGCATGAAGTCATTCGAGGCGGTACGGCTAAATCGGTGTATTCCAAAATTTCATCTCGAATTGAACTGGCTGGAAAAACAGGCACCAGTAACGATCAGCGCGATAGTTGGTTTGCCGGTTTCAGTGGTAATCGCTTAGCGGTTGTGTGGGTTGGGCGTGACGATAACGTTGAAACGCCTTATAGTGGTGGATCGGGTGCGTTGCCAATTTGGACGGATTTGATGGCGAATATGCCTCTGCGTTCAATGGATCTTCAAGAACCAGAAGGCGTTGAGAGTCATTACATTGATTCGGGCAACGGTTCTAGAACGCAGGCTCACTGTCCAAACGCCATTGTATTGCCATTTCTTGAAGGCAGTGCTCCGCTTGAGCGTAAAAACTGTGGTGGTCGCTTCTTAACAAAAGATGAGCAAGAAGAGATCGAACGCGAAGCTGAGAAACAAGTTGAGCAAGAGTTATTGAATGAAACCGCGCCTGAGATCAGTATGGACGAATTGTTGCTCGAAGAAGAAATGTTAAATGATAGTAAAAAGCCTAAGAAAGACCCCGAAGATTGGGTCTCTGACATGATACAATGATTTTTTTAATGCTAGTTTAGGTTCTTTATTGTGTTTTACATCGTTCGGTATTCGTGTTTTTCGTTAGTTATGTTGTTATTGGCGGGCTGCTCAGCGTTGCCTGTCGCTCAAAATTTAATCAAATCAAAATTTCCTGACCACACTCAGGTAGTCGCAAATTCTTCCGTTAATCCGTCGGTTAAGATTGAAGATGCGAGCCGTATTGTTCCTCCGGAGCCAGTTCCTTTGTCGATTGACATCAGTCAAATGAAACCCGATGATCTACGCGAAGATCACTTGCCAGTGAATAAAAAAGTAGAAGAAGTTGCTTACAAGTCGGCGGTTGAGCCACTAAAGGTTAAGCCTTTAGTAGTGGTAAAGAAGCCAGTTGTAAAGAAGCCAGTTGTAAAGAAGCCAGTTGTAAAGAAGCCAGTTGTAAAGAAACCAGTTGTAAAGAAACCAGTTGTAAAGAAACCAGTTGTAAAGAAACTATTATCAAAAACCAGAATTGCACGAAAAGTTCCGGTTAAGAGACGTGTGTTAAAAAGAAATCCACGCACTGTTGTGAAGCCGCCTGCTGTTGCAGCAAAATCATTGGCGGTACAGTCGATTGTTAAAAAAGCACCGGATAAAGCAGCCGTAACAAAACCACTGATTAATAAAAACCCTGTGAAGAAGGTGGTTGTCACAAAACCTTTGGTTAAGACACAACAAGTTAATCAAGTTGCAGCGAAGTCTGTTGTTGAAAAAGCACCAGTTAAGAAGGTCGTAAAGAAGCCAGAGGTTAAAAAAGCGCCGATCAAAAAAGTCGTCAGTAAGTCATCTGTGAAAAAGAGCAAGATTAAACCGAAGCGTCCTAAGCGTACAAATTACAACACCGTATCGCGCGGTAAAGCGCCAAAAGCACGTAAAAAGAGCACCGAATCGAAGAGTCAATACAATACGGCAAGTAAAGCCTTGCTGAACTCGTCGTCTAAAATGTTGAAAAGCGGCCAATACCGTATTGCGGCAAAGCATGCTGAACGTGCGTTACGTGTGAGTCCGCGTAATCCGAATGCTTATTATCAATTGGCGCTGATTTACAAAAAGAAGTCGAATTGTGCAAGAGCAAGTCAATTTGCAGCGAAAGGTCTGTCTCAAAATGGCGTATCATCTGAGTTACGCAGTAAGTTGTTAAGCATCCGCTCTCGATGTAAGTAAGTGCTTCATTGTACGATTATCTAATAGCCCTCTATCTCTAAGCGCATGAATCCGACGAAGACAATGATCGGTGATGCGCTTTTGTCGTTTTCCCCTGAATTATTCCCAGTTGATGCCCCTAGAAAATCGGCGGGAGTGTGTTTGATTTTATCGGAACATGTCCACGAAGGTGAATTGAGTCTATTGATGATTCGTCGGGCTAAATACAAAGGTGACCCTTGGTCTGGACACATGGCGTTTCCAGGCGGTCGAGTGGAAGCGCACGATCCATCCATCAAATCTGCTGCGTTGCGAGAATTATCGGAAGAGTTGAGTGTTGATGAGTCGTCACTGACGTATTTAGGGCAGTTGTCTGATTTACAAGCCACCATGGTAGCTAAACACAAGCGTCTTGTTTTATCGTCGTTCGTGTTTCTGGCGTCGTCTCCCCTGACATTAACGCCCAATAGTGAAGTGGCCGCCTATTACTGGATACCGTTGCAGTTTTTCTTGGGTGCAAAACGTAGGAATATGTGGTGGATGAGGCGCTTTCGGGTCATTGCTCTACCATTTTATCGTTATCAAGCACAGCGTATCTGGGGGCTGTCATTGGCCATGATTGATCAACTGTTTCAACTGAGCGGAATCCCTTTGACTCGTAAACCTTTGCATCGTGCGTATCGGGGAAAATAGCGCCCGAATAAGTAAATTCGCATGGTTGACTGAAGGGCTATGTCCTCGGTTGATTGTGCAACAAGACGTGACATGTCCGGTGGGTACCGTTATGATTGTTGTTTGGATGCGTGATTGGCCAATGGGTTATACCCATTGGCTGTCAGAGTCTCTGTCGCATGATGGTGTTGTTAATGTAATGGCGTTACCCTCGAGTGGCAATGATGTAAATCATGATATAGGTGTTACATGTTGTATAAAAAAATAACAGTATTTTTTCTGCTATCACTAGCGACGACACATGCGTATTCGTTGGATTTGTGGAGTGTTTATGCGCTTGCGTTAAAGCAAGACGCGACATTGAAAATTGCTCAACAAAAATACTTAGTGGATCAGCAAACAGCCGTAGAGGGTAAGTCGTTATTACGACCGAATGTCAGTGCGAATGCGCGAGTGGGTAAGTCATTTTACGATTCAGACTCCCCAAATTATTCGGAAGTCTTGGCGGGGTTTCAGGGTGACTTGGAGTGTGTTCAGAATAACACGTGTTTGACTGAGCGATTGCAAGCTGCGTCAAGTGGCACGACAAGCAGTAAGTACACGTCACAAAGCATCGGTCTTAATCTGACTCAGCCAATTTACGACAAAACCCGTTGGCACGAATACAAAAAACTCCAAATTCTTAGCAAGAAAGGGGCTGTGACACTCAATCAAACGCACGCTGACTTGATTTACCGTACGGCTGAAGCGTATCTCACGGCCTTGCAAGCACTCAACAATCTAAAGCAAGGCCGTGCAGAGCACACCGACCTGCGTCGTCAGTTACGCTTTGCGCAACGACAATTACAAAAAGGATTTGGTCGCGCAAGTGATTTGTATGAGTTACGAACAGCGGATCAACTGAAGTCGTCTCAGGCTCAAATTCTTCAGTCTGGTTTGAAAGCCGCATTAAGCGAGTTGTCGGCCTTAGTCGGGCGCCGTGTGCACTCAAAGGAAATTCAGCGATTGGAGGTTAAGATTCCAGTGAAAAGCTTAAAACCACATGGCGAACAGGCATGGATTGGTTTGGCCAAAAAATACAACGCATTGGTGCAGGATGCAACATTGGAAGCGCAGTTTGCGGCAGAAGAATTGAAATTGAAAAAAAGCGCACGGCAGCCTAAAGTGAACTTGTTTGCCAATTACAATAATTCTAAAACGTCGGGTGGCCAAGGATTTGTGCCTGGAGCGGAAACAAAATTTTTAGGCGTGGACATTACTGCACCACTGTATCAGGGCGGCGCAATGGGCGCGGCCAAGAAAAAAGCTCAGTATCAGTCGCAAGCCTCAGAGCATAAATTAAAACAACAACAACAACGCCTGTCGGTTAGTGTCGCGGCCTTGTATGCTCAAATTCAAGGCAGTGTCAGAACCTTTAGTATTTTGACGGATTCGTTAAGCGCGGCTCAGCGTGCAGAAAGTAATTTATCTCATGGAGCAAGTAAAGGCGTGGTTAGTGTGGCTGAATTGCATCGTGCAAAAGAGAAAACCGCGTCTATTCGAGGTCGTATTGAGGCGCTGCGCTTTGAGTATCTGTTGAATAAACTTAAATTAAGACAATTGGTCGGTGTATTGAATGCGCGAGACTTGAAGGCAATTAATTCCTTGCTGGCGGCGAATTGATGGTTAATGAAGTTGATGTTAGCAGCGTCTTGGGTTTAACGTCGGATCACATTTATTTTAATTGCGACGAACGCATTACTTCTCCCATACATCACCACATTGTATCCCCATTTTTAGCTTTACAAGCGGATGCAAAACAGGCGGGTTTTGATTTGCAAATTGTCAGTGGATTTCGTGATTTCGAACGTCAATTAGCCATTTGGACGCGTAAAGCGTCAGGGCAGCGTACGCTGCTTGATGACCGTGGAGAGGTTTTGAATTTCAATGCGCTTGATTCGAAGGCGTTATTAGCGGCCATTATCCGGTGGTCAGCGATTCCTGGTGCGTCTCGTCACCACTGGGGAACGGACATTGATGTGTTTGATGCGTCGGCTGTTGCTCCAGATTACGATGTTCAGCTCATCCCAGATGAAGTCAATGAAAGTGGTCCGTTTGGTCGTTTACACGATTGGTTAGACGAGCAAATGAAGTTAGGGCGTGCGCATGGTTTTTTTAGACCGTATGCTCACGATACAGGTGGCATCGCACCAGAACGTTGGCATTTGAGTTATGCACCCTTGTCTTATCAATTTCAACAGAGCCTATCTAAAGAGGCACTGTTCCAAGTTTGGGAAGATGTGAATCTACCGTTGCTGTCTGATATCGGTGATGCATGGGAACGAATTTGGACTCAATTCATTACGATCGACGACGCAGTGTATCCTTCCATTGGTTAGCCCGCGCGCTAAGACATAAGTGCGCTAATACATGAGTAATTATTTATTATGATGATGTCTTCTACACACGAGTACGACCTTTGGCAGGTTATACGCCAAGACGCCAATGAATTGATGACGCAGGCGCCAGAGCTGTCAGCGTGGTTGAATGACAGTGTGTTAGCGCACAATGATTTTGCATCGGCTTTGGCTCAACTGCTGTCGAATAAACTGTCTAATGACATGGTGGTTCAGCCGGATTTGAATGCGTTGTTTGTCAATGTATTGTCGTCTGAGCCTGAATTGATTGAGGCAGCTTTGATCGACTTAAGTGCTTGTTTTGAAAGAGATCCTGCGTGTGAATACCATCTGATGCCGCTGCTGTATTTTAAGGGCTATCAGTCCATACAGGCACAACGTTTGGCACATCATGCATGGCATTCAAAAAAGACCTCGCTGGCGTATTTTATTCAAAGTCAGATGAGCGTGTGTTTTGGTGTGGATATGCATCCTGCTGTTCAGCTGGGCAAAGGCATCATGTTGGATCATGCAACGGGTGTGGTCATGGGTGAGACAACCATTGTAGGAAACAATGTGTCTATTCTACATGGTGTCACATTGGGTGGTTGTGGCATTTCAGACGGAGTGCGTCATCCAAATATTGGCGACGGTGTTTTGATCAGTGCAGGTGCGAAAATTCTAGGCGCGGTGTCGGTTGGCGAAGGCGCAAAAATTGCCGCGGGAAGCTTGGTGTTGGAAGACGTTCCAGAGCATTCTACCGTCGCGGGTGTGCCAGCTCGAATTGTTGGTAAGCCTAAGAGTGATTTGCCTGCCACGGAGATGGATCAGTCATTGGAAGGGTGATCTTGAAACAACCGCATGGCATGCACCGACCCCATAAAAAAAAACCGACCAGATGGTCGGTTTTTTTTATGGGGTTAACAGTCGTTAACCAATTTATGCGTTTTTGTACGCTTCGGCTGATTCCATGATGGCGTCACGTGCCGCTTGTGCGTCACTCCAGCCTTCAACCTTCACCCATTTTCCAGTCTCTAAATCTTTGTAGTTCTCGAAGAAGTGCTGGATTTGCTTGATGAGTAATTCAGGTAGGTCACTGATTTCTTTTACGTCTTTGTATAACGCCGTTAATTTGTCGTGCGGTACAGCTAATAATTTAGCGTCTTCACCGGCTTCATCGGTCATGTTTAAGATACCGATGGGACGTGCGCGAATCACAGAGCCAGGCTGAACTGGGTAAGGTGTGACCACCAATACGTCCAATGCATCGCCGTCATCGGCTAATGTATTGGGAATGTAACCATAGTTAGCAGGGTAGAACATCGGTGTGGCCATGAAACGGTCCACCATCAATGCGTCGTACTCTTTTTCAATTTCGTATTTGATCGGCGCGTGGTTGGCTGGGATTTCAATGGCGACGAATACGTCGTTAGGCAGGTCTTTTCCTGCGGGGATGCTGTTAAAGCTCATAATGGTTGGCTCCTTGTGCCTACATGATCAATCTGGGTTAATGCAAGGCGTTCATTATACGGATTTTTGTAAAAATCCCAATTGTAAATTTAACTCTTGGTTTGTTTGAGCAACAGGGGATCATTGAAATGAGGTGTTTTGTGCGAGCCAATGATGTGTCCGATGAGAGGTCACTGAAGATCATGAGATGCTTCATGATACAATGCAAGGCATTATAAAAAGGCGCATTGATTGCTGCGATGCCATTGGATGATGCGTTGCCCTAGCATGTCAGTGTGAACACTACAGACAGAGTTGTAATTTACATGAGAAAAATCATTCCCGTTGTATTGTGTGGCGGTTCAGGCACACGATTGTGGCCGCTATCGCGTAAAGGATTTCCGAAACAGTTTTTAAATTTTTCGAGTCGAAACAGTTTGTTTCAAAATACGGTGTCTCGTGTCGCCCAACTGGTGGACAGCAAGGATGATGTGCTCATTATCACCAACGATGAACACCGCTTCATTGCATTGGCGCAATTGTCAGAATTGGGTGTGATGGGCGCTGAATTTTTGTTGGAGCCCTGTGCGAAAAATACCGCACCTGCATTGACCTTAGCGGCATTGCGCGCCTTAGAAAAAGACGACGACCCTGTGTTGGTGGTGACACCATCTGATCAAACGATCACAGACGAGGATGCATTTGAAACGGCATTGAACGCAAGTATTCAAGTCGCTGAAACCGGTGCGATCGTGGTGCTGGGCATTGAGGCGCAGAAACCCGAAACAGGATACGGTTATATAAAACATTGCGGTCAAATGGGATCGTTTGGTGAATACGACGTTGAATCGTTTGTAGAAAAACCCGATTTCGAGACGGCTCAAGGATACGTCGACAGTGGCATGCATTCATGGAATGGCGGGATGTTTGTTCTGAAAGCGCGTGTTTGGTTGGCGGCATTGGCCCAATTCCAACCCGACATGTTGCAGCAAATTGAAACGGTGTGGAAACGCAATGCGCAGGATGATCGCTTTATTCGTGTCCCAGAAGATGGCTTTGTTCGTGTGAAATCAGAATCCATTGATTATGCTGTGATTGAAAAGTGCCCTGGTATGTTGCCGATTAAGATGGTGCCACTGGATGCGGGATGGAGTGATTTAGGTGCATGGGATGCAGTGTGGGAATTTAGTGAACAAGACGAGCATGGCAACAGTTTGCATGGGGATGCTCAAGTGACGAATACACGGAACTCCCTAGTATATGCCAGTGAGCGTATGGTGCGTGTGGCGGGTTTGGATCATGTGGCGGTGATTGAAACAGCGGATGCGGTGTTGGTGATCGATCAGCATCAATCACAGGATGTCAAAACCATTGTCGCGGAACTGACCACTCAGCAACGGGAAGAACGGTTGCTGCATCGTAAAGTAAGCCGCCCCTGGGGTTGGTATGATTGCATTGATGAGGGCGATCGTTTTAAAGTAAAACGGATTCAAGTGAATCCGGGCGCGTCGTTGAGTTTGCAACGTCACGAGCATCGTGCGGAGCATTGGATCGTGGTGAAAGGGCGTGCTGAGGTGACGTGTGGATCGCAGGTGAGCGTGTTGACTGAAAATCAATCAACGTACATCCCAGTAGGAGAAATTCACCGCCTACGTAACTTAGACGACATACCATTGGAAATCATCGAAGTGCAGTCCGGTGGGTATTTGGGAGAAGACGACATAGAGCGTTTAGATGATACGTATGGACGTGGATAGCGGCACAATAAATCATTAACATACGCTTGTCGGACGGCTCTTTTTTACAGAATAAAAATGAATGAGAACACGTTATGCACTATGACAAAACAGCGATTATTTGCGTGGTGGGCATGGGCTATGTTGGCTTGCCGTTGGCCATTCGTTTTTTGGAAGAAGGGTTTTATGTGTTTGGTCTTGACGTAGACGCCAAAAAAGTGGAGATGCTTGAGCGTCATGAGTCGTACATTGAGCACATTGGTAATGCGACACTGAGTCAGTACAGCGCGCAATTTACACCGACCAAAAATGCTTCTGTTGTCGCTCAGTCGGATGTCGTGATTATGTGTGTTCCTACGCCATTGAATGTGCATAGAGAGCCTGACTTAAGTTTTGTCATGAACACCCTGAATGCACTGAAACCGCATTTTAAAACGAACCAATTATTGTCTCTTGAAAGCACAACCTATCCTGGGACGACGGAAGAGAAAATACGCCCAGTCATTGAGGCATCCGGATTCCATGTAGGAGCAGATTATTTCTTGGTGTACTCACCTGAGCGCGAAGACCCAGGGAATACCGAGTATTCGACACGGACCATTCCTAAGATTTGTGCAGGTGCGACTGCGTCTTGCTTAGAGCGAGGCATGGCGTTGTATGGACACATCATTGATCATGTGGTGCCAGTGAGTTCAACTCAAACAGCGGAGTTGACCAAGCTGTTGGAAAACATTCATCGTGCGGTAAACATTGGTTTGGTGAATGAAATGAAAATGATAGCCGATAAAATGGGAATTGATGTGTACGAAGTAATTGATGCGGCTGCCACAAAACCATTTGGGTTTGTGCCGTATTATCCTGGCCCAGGCTTGGGTGGTCACTGCATTCCAATTGACCCCTTTTATCTGACATGGAAAGCGCGAGAGTACGGCGTAAACACACGATTCATTGAGTTGGCGGGAGAAATCAATGACTCGATGCCCAGCTGGGTGGTGAATAAATTGACGGCCGCCTTGAATGAACGCCAACGCTCTGTGAATGGCTCCCGTGTTTTGATATTGGGCATTGCCTATAAAAAGAACGTCGATGACATGCGTGAGTCACCGTCGGTGAACATCATGCAGTGTTTGACTGAACTGGGCGCACAGGTCGAATATTCTGATCCGCATGTGCCAGTTTTTCCCATGATGCGTGCGCACTATTTTGATCGCCAAAGTCGACCATTAACCAAGGACGAATTGGAATCTTATGACTGTGTGTTATTGGCGACCGATCACGATCAATTTGATTACGAATTGATTGAGCAGCACAGTCGGTTGATTATTGATACACGCGGAAAATTTTTACGTGATCTTGCACACGTCATTCGAGCGTAACGGGGGCAGCTAGTCATGCACGATAATAACATTAACGTAGGCATTGTGGGATGTGGACACATCGCACAAAAGCACATGACTGCGATTGATGAACAATCACATGCGCTTAGTTGTGTTGCGATATGCGATACTTCGGAAGCGCGATTGGAGGGTTTTTATTCAGACCGATCACTGGCGCGTTATCACTCTTTGGAGGCATTGCTTGCGCATGATGATTTGGACTTGGTGGTGTTATGTACTCCGTCAGGATTGCATCGTGAACAAGCAATTGCGTGCGCACGAGCAGATGTTAATGTGTTGTGTGAAAAACCACTGGCAGTGTCTTTGGATGATGCGCGTGCGATTGAAATGGCGTTCTCAGACGGTCAGGCATCGATCTTCATCGTGAAACAAGTTCGTTACAATCCCTGCATTCAATACGTAAAAAATTTGATGCAAGTGCAGGCATTTGGCTCCTTGTATCATGTTGGATTAAATGCATATTGGTCGCGTCCGCAGGCCTACTTTGATGCAGCTCCATGGCGCGGTACGAAAGCATTGGATGGCGGCATGTTATTCAATCAAATGATTCACTGCATTGACTTATTAGAATGGTTGTTTGGCCCATTAAACACCATTGGCGCTCAGTCGGTTCGGCTGGCGCGAGAAATTGAAACGGAAGATGTGGTTACGTCGAGTTTGGTATGGAATTCCGGTGCCGTGGGGTCGTTTAACGCGACGATTTTAGCGACGCCTCATAATTTTGAAACCACATTGGTGATACTTGGCAGCCGCGGTGTTGTTAAGTTGGGCGGAGCGGGTTTGAATGAGATTGAATACTCAATGCTTGAGACAGATGTTGCGAAGCCAAACCTCGCCGATCATGATGTGAGCTGGCACGGTGCTTTGTATGCCGATGTTGTGCGCGATTTGGGATCAACGGACTCGCCATCCTATGCACCGTCGTTGGCATCGGCAATTCGTGACATTGAATTAATCGAGGCCATGTATCGTTCATCGGCAACGCAGTCGTTCGTTACGGTGTGATGCTTGGTGTACTTCGTATCAATAACATAATAAAAGGCAGGGCATGAATAAACACGACATGACGTTCCACGAAAATATGTTAATGCATGAGAGTGCGATTGTGGATGATGGCGCTGACATTGGCGAGGGAACACGCGTATGGCACTTTTCGCATGTGTGCGCTGGTGCACGCATTGGACAATCATGTTCGCTGGGACAGAATGTGTTTGTCGCCCATCGGGTGGTGATTGGGGATCGCGTGAAAATACAGAACAACGTATCGGTTTATGATGGCGTCACGATTGAAAGCGATGTGTTTTGTGGTCCAAGCATGGTGTTTACCAACGTATTGAATCCACGCTCGCATGTATCTCGTCAACATGAATACAAACCCACATTGGTGAAACAAGGCGCGACATTAGGCGCGAATAGCACTATTGTGTGTGGCATAACCATTGGGCAATACGCCTTCGTTGGCGCGGGTGCTGTGATCACAGAGTCGGTGCCCGATTATGCGATCATGGTGGGGGTTCCCGCGAGACAATCGGGCTGGATGAGTCAGTTTGGCGAACGTTTGGCGTTGCCATTGAGTGGCGATGCGAATGCGGTGTGTGAGCACACCGGTGTTCATTATCAGTTACGCGACGGCCGTTGTTCTGTGGTGACGACTGAGCACGAATCCGGCACGGTTTAATTTAATCAACGAGACGAGCGATGTCAGGTATTCCATTTATTGATTTAAAGCAACAATACGCATCGATGAAAGAGAGTATTGATCAGCGTGTGCACGCGGTTTTGGATCTTGGAAGGTTCTTTAATGGCCCTGAAGTGGCTGAACTCGAAGAACAGCTTGCGCGCTATGTGGGTGTGACGCATGCGATCACGTGTGCCAATGGAACGGATGCATTGCAATTGTCATTAATGGCGTTAGGTGTTGGTGTGGGCGATGTGGTGCTGTGTCCAACGTTTACCTTTTTTGCAACGGCCGAAGCCATTGCGTTAGTGGGAGCAACCCCAGTCTTTGTGGATTCCAATGCGAACACATTCAATATGTGCTCAACTGACTTGGCGGCAAAGGTTGAGGCGCATCAGCGCGCTGCAAAAGCGATCATTGCCGTTGATTTATTTGGTCTACCCGCGGACTATCCAGCAATACAAGTCATCGCAGAGCGCTATGGTTTGCACCTCATCGAAGATGCGGCTCAAGGCTTTGGTGGGTCGATACACGATCAGCGTGCAGGCAGTTTCGGAGACATTGCGACCACTAGTTTTTTCCCAGCCAAACCGCTCGGATGTTACGGCGATGGCGGTGCGTTATTTACGGATGATGATGAGCTGGCGCAGCGATTACGTTCGCTGGTGGTGCATGGGAAAGGGGAGCATAAGTACGACAATGTACGCATTGGTATGAACAGTCGGTTAGACACCATTCAGGCGGCAATATTATTGGAGAAGCTGGCGGCATTCCCTGCCGAATTGGCGCGTCGACACGCCGCGGCTGAACGTTACTCATCTGGTTTATCGCGCATTGTGGATGCGCCTACGGTGCCAGACGGATACGCCAGCTCATGGGCTCAGTATACGATCAAAGATACACGTCGCGATGCGATCATGAAACAGCTTGCTGAGCGAGGCATTCCGTCGATGATTTATTATCAACAGTGCATTCATCGTCAAAGCGCATTTGCACACAATGCAGACGACTCACTGCCAATTGCAGAGCAATTATCGTCAGAGGTGTTCAGTCTCCCGATGAGCGGTTACGTGCCTGATGAGACCATTGATACTGTTGTGAGTGCATTGACTGAGATCATGGCATGACCCTCAAGCGTGATTTGTTGTGGACGTTTTTAATTCAAGGCGTTGGGTCGTTGTCGGTATTATTGACGTCGATTGTGATTGCTCGTTGGTATGGTGCGGATGCGTTTGGTTGGTTCAGCAGCGCAAAGTCGTTGGTGTTGTTCATGATGGCAGTGGGATGCTGGGGACTGTCGCAAGGTGTATTGGATGCGCTGAATCAGGGTGAGATTCCACCTAAAATCATGGCCACATTCATTGCCTATTACGGAGTGGCGTTTGCGTTCGTACTCTTGCTGTTGAACGCATCGGGTGTGTTGTCTCATTGGCTAGCGGATCGATTTTCATCGCTCGAATTGTTGTTGATGTGCGTATCAGGCAGCTTGTTTGTGTTTCACACGCTGTATCGTTTGATGCTGTTGAGTTCAGACAAAATGATTGCCTACAATGTGGTTACGATGTTGCCCAATGCTTTGATTTTATTGCTCGTTGTAGGCGTATTAATGTTGGACGATGCGCGATTTGAATACGCGCATTTTGTGTTGATGTTTTGTGTCGCGTTAACAATTTCTGTGAGCATTGCGGTATGGCGGGTTGTGCGTGTTGTTGGTGTTCATCAAACGTTGCGTGATGTACACATGTCTGCGTATAAAAAACTGTGCTTGAGCAGTGCGGTATGCGCTGTGCCACCGATGGTACAAATGTTGATTCCGGCTGTTTCATTTCATGTGCTCAACATGAATTCAGGTACGACCGTTGAGGCGGCTTATTTAGGGGTTGGATTTGTTCTGCTAAGCATTGTGTTGACGCTGTTTAATATGGGTTCACCCATTGTGTTTAATCAATGGTCTAAGCAAGGTGATGAACAGGTATTTAAATCAGAATACGCCAGTTTATCTAACATAAGTTCGTGCATGGGGGCGCTGGTGTTGGTATTGGCTTATTCACTGGTGCCGTTAGTGCTGAGCGTGTTATACGGTGATGCGATGCACGGAGCTGCGACGGTATGTGTTGTGTTGCTTGCATCGAGTATTATTTGGATGCACGCAAAAATATTGATGACCGCGTGTTTGTCGAAAGCGCATCATGGGCATCTTGCCTGTGCATTCGCATTAAAAGCCGTTGTGTTTCTGAGTTTGGTTATGCATCAAAATACAGCATACGATGTGGCGTTGGTGTGGATATTGGTTGAGTGTTTGTTCATGCTGCATTTGATGTGTGTGCTGGTGCAAAAGCAATATGTGTCCATTCTAAATCTATTTGGACGAGCATGAAGGAGCGCTATGGAATTCGAATTTAATAATAAACGGGTTGTGCTAACAGGGCATTCTGAAACCGACGAAATCTATCAGCGCATAAAATTCAGTCACAGCTTCTACGAGCTGGACATGTTGTCGTACGTGTTACGTTGTCACAAAAAGCAACGAACGGCTGGCAGTATGGTCATTGATGTTGGTGCAAACATTGGGAATCATTCGGTATTTTTTGGATTGTTCGTGGCGGGTTTTGTACTCGCGATTGAACCGAACCCACCTGTGTTTGAAGTACTGACAAAGAATTTAACTCAAAATGGGGTGAACGCACTGCCGTTGAAATTGGCGTTGAGTGACCAATCGGGTAAAGGCGAAATCATCGAGCACGCCGCTGACAACGTTGGCATGGCACAAGTGTCTATGCTGCAAGGCGTTACCGTCAGTGAGGACGACGTGGATGTAGAAACATTGGATCGCGTGTTTCATCAATATGTGAGCGATGACCGCACGGTGAGTTTAATAAAAATAGACGTTGAAGGCGCAGAGCGCGACGTCATACAAGGCAGTATGGCAGTGATTGCGGCCTATAAACCCGATTTGTACATTGAAATTCAAGATCCCGTTAAATTGCAAGAAATACAAGCGCTGTTATCTGGGCATAACTATCAAGTGGTCAGTAAATGGGGCGCGACGACGATGTATCATTTGGTGTCCAAGCCAACACTGCAGCAGCGATTTCGTGGTGCTGCGTTTTGGATGAGCAATTTATGTGTGCG
>JBCDEX010000015.1:0-15499 GCA_039178995.1 Pseudomonadota bacterium
ATAATGTGGGGGGACTGCCAGAAGATATGAAGCTCGGTTTGGTTGAGCCATTGCGTGAATTGTTTAAAGACGAAGTGCGTAAAATCGGTCTTGAGTTAGGCTTGCCATACGATATGGTCTATCGCCACCCATTCCCTGGGCCCGGTTTGGGCGTGCGTATTTTGGGCGAAGTCAAACCAGAGTACGTGGATGTGTTGCAACGCGCGGATGCTATCTTTATCGAAGAATTGCATGCCGCTGATTTTTATCATAAAACCAGTCAAGCATTTACCGTGTTTTTACCGGTCAAGTCGGTGGGCGTGGTCGGCGATGCGCGCCGTTATGCGTGGGTGGTCAGCTTGCGTGCAGTCGAAACCATTGACTTCATGACCGCACGTTGGGCGCATTTGCCGTACGAACTGCTGGAAACCGTGTCGTCACGTATCATTAACGAAGTGCCTGAAATATCACGCGTGGCATACGACATATCAAGCAAGCCACCCGCCACGATTGAATGGGAATAACGAGCGCTGTCGCGTTGGAGTATCTTAGTCGTGTGATACGTCAAAGCGGCACAGCAAATAGGTATTGAATATGACGTACGAGCCGCAGCAAGAGAAAGATGAATACTGGATGGTGCAAGCCCTCCGTTTGGCGCAACGTGCGCGGGAACAAGGCGAAGTGCCGGTGGGTGCGCTGTTGGTCAAGGACGATGTGCTCATTGCCGAAGGTTGGAACCAACCCATCACGCTGAACGATCCGACGGCACACGCCGAGATCATGTGTTTGCGCCGAGCCGGCGAGAAACAAGCCAACTACCGACTCATCGACTGTACCTTATACGTGACACTTGAGCCGTGCGCCATGTGCACCGGCGCGTTGCTGCATGCTCGAGTGAAACGGGTGGTGTATGCGACGCCTGAACCAAAAGCAGGGTGCATTCACAGCCAGGCGCAATTGCTCGACCAGCCGTTTGTGAACCATGCCGTTGAAGTGACATCAGGGGTGTGTGAACACGAAGCGAGTCAATTGTTGAGTGGTTTCTTTGCTCAGCGACGCGCGGATAAAAAACATGCAAAACAAACACACAGTGAGCCATCGACTACGACCGACGACAACACGAAACGCGATGTCAATGAACAAGAAACAGAGAAGCCGGTGGCGTCTCCATGCATTTCTGTGTGCGCACTGGACGATGACGATGTGTGTGCGGGATGTTATCGAACGGTGGACGAGATCACTGCGTGGAACAGTCTGGGCAATGTGCAACGCAGAGAGGTCATCGTGAAGGCCAATAAACGCTGTCAGGACATGTGGCGCTAATGGCGGCCGTAGAGTTGCTAAGCGGAATAGTCCCTGAAGAATTGCGGAATGTCTTGCGGGCTGTCGAGAATGTGTGTGGGTATGATGGTGTTAGCCAGCTCCGTATCGAGATTCAAATCGTTTGAGTCGGTGTGACGTATCCACACCGAGGCGATGCTCGCTGCGTTGGCCCCTGCGATATCCGCGGTCAAGCTGTCGCCTACGTGAACGGTTTCATGGGCATTGCAGTGCGCCAATCTCATGGCTTTCTCAAAAATACTGACCGCGGGTTTTTGTTCCTTTTCTTGCCCACCGATTATAATGTGATCCACGTATTTGTCCATTTCGACACGTTTTACTTTGAGTATTTGCGAGTATTCAGGGCCGTTGGTTATGAGAATCAAACGATGTGACTTTCGGGCTTGGATTAACCATTCTTTGATGCCGGGATAGAAATCAAAATGCGCAGTGCGCGCCTCATCAAAGGTGATTTGTAACTCACGTGCGCGCGCACGTGGTGCCTCATCGATGCCTGCGTCGATCAGCAAACGTCGCACCAATGCAATTCGAAACTCGCCTTCATCAGCTATGGCATTTAATTCGTCTGCATGGTGGGGCTTAATGTTACGATAAATACCCTTAATGTAGTCATTGGCAACATCATGTTCGTTTAATTGAGGGTACAAACGATTTACGGCAGTCGCTAATACACGCAATGCCTGCTTGTTGGCGCGAGTGGTGTCGCATAAGGTTTCATCCATGTCCAAAAAAATGGCCTTTAACATGCAGTGGATCTCACTATGGGTTGTGGTGTCGCGAGTGTTTTTTCTCAAGTTACGACAGAGGATTATGGTATATTCACGGGCTAATTTAACACGATCTCACAGTCGTGTAACCTCCAACCCCTATGGCATGACAAGGCGAACTTCCATGACAGCTCAGACAGACTCCAGCCTTTTAATTGATCAGATCCGATTAAACCCGCACTGCACGGTAGCCGTGTTGACATTGAATCGCCCCAAGGCGTTGAATGCACTGAATGAGGTATTGGTGAGTGCGTTGCATCACACGTTAGATCGCATCAAAGTGGACGATAATGTGGTGGCCGTTGTATTGGGGGGCGCAGGCGAAGGTGGATTTTGTGCAGGCGGTGACATCAAGGCGATGCATGCGAGTGTTCACGATGCAGACAATCCATGTGTGGCTGCGGACGCTTTTTTTGATGCAGAGTACCGCTTGGACCACGCCATTCATACTTATCCAAAGCCATTCATTGTATGGGGTCACGGTATTGTCATGGGCGGTGGGCTGGGCTTGTTTCAAGGTGCACAGTATCGAGTTCTTGAAACCAATGCGAATGTGGCGATGCCCGAAGTGTCCATTGGTTTGTTTCCCGACGTAGCAGCGAGTTATTTGTTTCACCAATTGCCACAGCCCTGGGGGCGCTTTTTTGCGCTTACGGGATGCATCATGAACACGTCAGAAGCGTATGAATTGGGCATTACTCACTATCAAACACCGAGTGGTTCGTTGCCTGTATTCTTGAAGAGGCTAACAGTTGCTGGTGCCTCACTCGATGCCGCGAACATGTCACAGGCCATTGAGCGAATATTGCAGCAGATGGCGGATGAGGTCGACGCAGGCGTTAAACCGTTATCTCGACTGTTTTCTATTGAACAAGCGGTGCACCATGTGTTTTCCGATACGTCCCTAGATCAAGTTGATCTCAGAGCACGAGCGTTGTTGGACGATGACATTGCGCCCATGCTTCGAGACGCATTAAATGCCATGCTGTCTGGCTCACCAGTGTCGGTGTGCTGCAGTGATTTGGCGTTGAATGTCACTCGGAATATGACGCTGTCCGATGTGTTTCAGTTTGATTTGATGTTGGTGTCGAACATGATTCGATGCCCTGATTTTTCAGAGGGCGTGCGGGCAATGTTAATTGATAAAGACAAACAGCCTCGTTGGATGCATGCAGATATTGCGTCGGTTCCAGAGTTGTTACTGGAATCCATGCTGGAGCCAATACAGTAGCCTATATTGTAAGAACGATGACCTGAACACCCACTCAGTGATATGAGATAATTACCATTAAACACGACACACAATCTTAGAGAAACACGATGAAACACACGACAGACGATGGGCAAGCGATTCGCATGCAAGGCGATACACGCAAACAAAAACTGGAATACAATAAGCTTAAGAAGCGTTTGCAACGTCAGACAGGTAAAGCGATTGAAACGTACAACATGATTGAAGAAGGTGATCGTGTCATGGTGTGTTTGTCGGGCGGTAAAGATTCATACACCATGCTGGATATGCTTATGAGTTTGCAAAAAAGAGCACCGATCACGTTTGAGTTGGTGGCGGTGAACCTGGATCAAAAACAGCCTGGTTTTCCAGAGGAAGTATTGCCAGAGTATTTGTCTAAGTTGGGTATTGAATATTACATTGTTGAAAAAGATACCTACAGTATTGTGAAGTCAAAAGTGCCTGAAGGTAAAACCATGTGTTCATTATGCTCGCGATTGCGTAGAGGGTCTTTGTACGGATTCGCTGAAAAAATCAATGCGACGAAGGTGGCATTAGGCCATCATCGTGATGACATCATTGAAACCTTTTTCTTAAATTTGTTTCATGGAGGGCGCTTGAAGGCGATGCCTGCTAAATTGCTCAGCGACGATAAAAAGAACATAGTTATCAGACCATTAGCATTTTGTAAGGAAAGTGACATTGAACGTTATGCGGAAAGCGAAGGTTTTCCAATCATTCCTTGCACCTTGTGTGGCTCTCAAGATGGCCTGCAACGCCAAGCGTTAAAACAAATGTTGCAAGCATGGGAGAAAGAAACACCAGGGCGTTTGGACACCATCTTTGCGTCATTATCCAATGTTGCACCATCGCAATTATTAGACAATCGTTTATTTGATTTCTTGGAATTAAGCACTAAAGTAAAAGGTAATCCAAATAAGTTAAATGCGATTCAGTTGATTTAATTTTTTTAAATTTAATAAGGTATAAACAGTATGAGTTTTGATATTACAAGCAATGCGCAGGATGATTCAGTCACGCTTAAGTTGTCAGGTCGGTTTGATTATGAAGCACATGATAGCTTTGTTGCATCGTACAGTGACAAGCTTGGGTTTACTAAATATATTGTTGATATGAAAGCGACGGATTACTTAGACAGTTCTGCTTTAGGGATGTTGCTGCTGTTAAAAGATTTTGCAGAAAGCAATTCGGCTAAAGTCAGTTTAACGCAAGTTAATGATGATGTTAGAAAAATACTGGAAATCGCCAGTTTCGATCAAATCTTTTCGATTGATTGATTTGAACTAGATGATCGCATCCTTGGAAAACGACGCCTACTTAACCGTTTTATTAGTTGAAGATAATCCCGTTGACTCTATGTATTTGAGTAAAATTCTCAGAGACATGGGGCACGTGGTATTGATTGCTCAAAATGGCGAAGAAGCGCTTGAGATGTATGAAGCGAACGTTGTTGATTTAGCCATTATCGATCTTGGCTTACCGGACATGTCTGGATCGGATTTGGCGAGACGCATACAGTCCGATGAACACATTATGCCGTTATTGATTACTACGGGTACGGCTGACGATGATGTGCTGTCAGAGTGTTATGATTTGAACGCGGGTGACTTCTTGATGAAGCCGTACGTGCCAAACATGGTGCGAATTAAACTGCGTTCATATCAAAAGCTCATTCATATTAATTCCAAATACGCACAGCAACGTGATGTCATTGTAAAAGCCAATCGCGATTTGGTAACGGAACAGAGGTCTGCGCGCCGCGTGTTTGATAAGTTATCTCAAAACGCCACAGATGAGAATGAACACGTCCGATATAATATGAGTGCATTGAGTGTATTTAATGGTGATGTGGTGCTTACCGCTAAAAGTTTGAGTGGCGAACTCTATATATTTTTAGGTGATTTCACCGGGCACGGTTTGGTGGCATCTCTAAGTTCTGTTCCGTTAGTGCAAACATTTTCACGAATGGTCGAGAAAGGCTTCTCGATGGCGGACGTATTGCAAGAGATTAATTCGCGTTTGAACAGTGTGTTGCCGCGAGATATTTTTTGTTGTGGAGTACTTGCGGTATTAAATCCACGAAACAAGCAATTGCGAATTTGGAATGGCGGTTTGCCCGATTGTTATTTGTATTCGGTTGAAGACAATACCTACAAAGCGATTAAATCAAAGCACTTGCCTTTAGGTGTGTTGGATTCTGAAAAATTTTGTATGAAAATTGACGCTTTTTCAATGAAGCAAGGTGACCGTTTGTTGATGTGTTCAGACGGCATATTGGAAGCGCGAAATTCAGAAGGTGAAATGTTCGGTACCGATAGAATTTTAAATGTATTGGATACCCTGTCTCCCGAGAAAGATTTGTTTGACAGCATCGCAAAAGCAGCTGAGGTGTTTACCGACGGTGAGTTGCGCGATGACGACATGAGTCTCGTGGAAGTGGTGATGCCGGAAGAAGAACCGCTGACGGTTAAAACGAAAGACCAAAGTGATGTGTATGGGTTAGAAGCCAGTCAGTTATCGGGAAATTTAAACTATGTGATTGATGCGGATATGATTCGTTCAGGTAATCCTGTGACGGTTTTGATGCAGCTTTTGTTGAACGTGCCTGGTATCAGTGAAGTGCGCTCAGAGTTGTTTACCGCTATTACAGAGTTGTATGCCAATGCCTTAGATCATGGTATTTTAAATCTCGACTCCAGTTTGAAGCGCTCAGCGGATGGTTTTGCGATTTTTTATAAAATAAAACAAGAACGTTTGGAGAAACTGGTTGATGGCAACATACGATTTGTGTTCGATTATGTGTGTGATCAGGCACATGGGAACTTGAATATTACCGTTGAAGACTCTGGAAAGGGCTTTGATGTGGTACAGTGGCGTGAGAACTTTGAAGCGGAAAACAACTTTTCTGGTAGAGGATTAAGCCTAATTCAGAAAATATCTACTACAATGGATATTATAGAGCCGGGAAACAAGATCGAAATTCAACTGAAATGGTAGCTGAAATAATACTAAAACAGAGACGTAAGGTAGATGAGTCACTTAGATAAGAATGTATTTGATACATTGAAAAGTATCATGGAAGATGAGTTTGAAAAGTTGATCGATGTGTTTATTCAAGACACAAAGCGGCATATCACGTTGCTGCAAGATGCATTAACTCATAAAGACAGTGAAGTTCTGCGTGCAAGCGCTCATGCGATTAAAGGCAGTTCATCAAATATAGGGGCATCTCAATTGTCGCGTATCGCCGCAGATCTTGAGTGTCAGGTAAAATTTGAGTTGAGTAATTTCAAGAGTTACAAAGCGTTGGTGGTCAGCTTATCACGAGAGTTTGAACAATTGGTTCCTGAATTGCGCGAAGCCTGCGGGAAATAACATCGGCGGTCGAGGTTCAACGACCGCATTCAGTGAGTAAGTAATACGCCGTCCTTCGTTGTAGGTCTCAACAGCTACTCTTCATAAGCGCTTAACGTGCAACAAAAATTTCGATCGCCAAACACGTTATCCACTCGATTAACCGGTGGCCAGTATTTGTTCTGTTTGACCGCGTCTTGAGGGAAAAAGCCTTGTTCAATGGAATACGCGCGATCCCAGTCGTTTAGGTCGGCTTGGCAATGCGGCGCGTTGATCAACGGATTGTCGTCTTTTGGCCAATCACCGGATTCTACGTTCGCTATTTCAGCGCGTATTTTGATCATGGCATCGCAAAAGCGGTCCAGTTCCGCCAGGGATTCACTTTCTGTGGGTTCGATCATCAACGTGCCCACGACGGGGAATGACATGGTCGGAGCATGAAAACCGTAGTCCATAAGTCGCTTGGCGATGTCTTCTTCGCTGATGCCACTGGCGTCTTTTAATGGGCGCAAGTCAATGATGCATTCATGCGCTACTCGGTTCTTCGAACCTTTAAATAAGATGGGGTAGTGCGGCTCCAGGCAATGCGCAATGTAGTTTGCGCTCAATACTGCAATACTGGATGCGTGTGTTAAGCCTTCGCTTCCGAGCATTTTGATGTACATCCAAGAGATTGGCAGAATGCCGGCGCTACCCCATGGGGCGGCACTGACCACGTCACCGCGCGTGATGTCGTGTTGCATTGGGTGTTGTGGTAAAAATTCGGCTAGGTGAGCGCGTACACCAATTGGTCCCATACCCGGACCACCGCCACCGTGGGGGATGGCGAAGGTCTTATGCAAGTTCAAGTGTGACACATCGGCACCAAACGCACCAGGCTCGGCCAAACCGACCATCGCATTGAGGTTGGCGCCATCGACGTACACTTGCCCGCCTGCTTCATGTATGCGATCGCAAATTTCATCGATCTTCTCTTCAAATACACCGTGCGTTGACGGGTAGGTCACCATGATGGCGGCCAAATTGTCTCGATGTTCATCGATTCGCTGAGTCAATGAGTCTAAATCCACGTTGCCGTTGTTGTCGCAGGCGACAATCACAATCTTGTAATTGAGCATGGCGGCCGATGCGGGGTTGGTGCCATGCGCTGAACTAGGAATCAAACACACGTTACGGTGTCCTTGCTGGTTGTGCTCATGATAGCGTTTGATGGCCAATAATCCCGCGTATTCACCTTGAGAGCCTGCGTTGGGCTGTAGAGACACCGAGTCGTAGCCTGTGCATGCAGCAAGAAATGACTCCAGGTCCGTGCACAAGGCGTCGTAGCCTTTCAAGTGTGCCTTCGGTGCAAATGGGTGAATGTGCGCAAACTCAGGCCAAGAAATAGGAAGCATCGCGCTGGTTGGGTTGAGTTTCATGGTGCATGAACCCAGTGCGATCATTGAATGATTCAAAGCAATGTCTTTCTGCTCCAATGCGTGCATGTAACGCAGCAGTTCGGTCTCGCTGTGGTATTTGCTGAACACCTCATGCGTTAGAATGTCGGAATTGCGTTGCTGCTGTGTAGGGATACCGTCGTTGTGAACGGTAGTTAATGTGAGTGAATCCAAGTCGATCACGCGGTCTGACTGTTTGGCTTGAGCAAACACAGTAAGTAAGGCCGAGAGGTCATCGGGGGTTGTGGTTTCGTTGACGCTGATCCCGATGGTGCCGTGGCTGATTTGACGCAGTGTGATCAAGCGCTCTTGGGCTGCGTTCATGACGGCCGTGGTCAGATCGCCGGTGTCGATGCTGAGCGTGTCAAAAAAGTGCGCATTACGTCGAGTGTAGCCAAGAGTTGTTAGGCCTTCATTCAAAACCGCACAGGTTTGGTGTGTGCGCTGTGCAATGTGCTTGATGCCTTGTGGACCATGATACACCGCATAAAAACCCGCCATGATCGCGAGCAAGGCTTGCGCGGTGCAAATGTTACTCGTCGCTTTTTCGCGTCGAATGTGTTGCTCGCGTGTTTGCAACGCCATGCGCAACGCAGGTGACCCTTTGCTGTCGATCGATTGACCGATGATGCGTCCTGGGATGGAGCGTTTGAAATGATTTTTTGTGGCAAAGAACGCCGCATGTGGACCGCCACAACCCATAGGCACGCCAAAGCGCTGACTGTTGCCCAGCGCAATGTCCGCACCGCATTCGCCCGGCGACTTGAGCAACGCCAAGCTGAGTAAGTCAGTGGCAACCACGGACAGGGCTTGCTTGTCATGAATGATCTGATTGGCTGCGGTGAGATCGATGATGTCCCCGTTGGAGCCAGGGTATTGCAGTAAGGCGGCAAAATAATCGACCTCGTTTAGCTCTGAGACGTCCGCTATGTGCACGCTGAGATCCATGTGGTGCGCACGTGTTGTCACCACTGCAATTGTCTGTGGATGGCAGTTATGATCAACAAAAAAGACACGGCTTTTGTTTTTCTTGTTGCTGCGCTTGCATAAGGTCATGGCTTCAGCTGCGGCGGTGGCTTCGTCTAACAAGGAGGCGTTGGCTAATTCCATGCCCGTCAAATCGATGACCATCTGCTGATAATTGAGCAAGGCTTCCAAGCGCCCTTGAGAGATTTCCGGTTGGTACGGGGTGTAAGCGGTATACCAACCAGGGTTTTCCAAGATGTTGCGCTGAATCACTGTTGGTGTATGGCATGGATAGTAGCCCATGCCGATGTAAGAGGTGCTGACGACGTTGAGTTTGGCGTACGCGCTGATGTGTTCCAGAGCAGCGGCTTCAGACGTTGATGCGCTGATGGCCAATGCGTCTTGCTTGCGGATGTGCGCGGGAATCGATTCGTTCAATAGGGTGTCGAGTGAGTCCACGCCCATGTCCGCTAACATACGGAGGGTGTCGGCTTGAGAAGGGCCAATGTGGCGTTGTATGAAGTCGGCGTGTTGTGTGTTGGTTAAATCAGCCAGCGAATGAGTCATGTTGAATCCAAATAGCCTGTGTTGAAAGTGATGTCGTGGGCGTTCAAGATCTGTTTACGCGCGCTGCAGGTGTCGAGATTGGGCCGTTCAAGCAGTGCAAAATAAGGCGCATATTAAACCATAAAGCACCGTGAAATGCCGCTGCATTTTAGTTATTTTGAGGATCATCATAGCGAATGTCGAGTACGCTGTGGGTGTTCGTGCCTGTGGGCGTGTCAACGTGGATGTCATCGCCAATGGATTTGCCCAGCAGGGCTTTGGCCATAGGCGAATCGCATGAGATCCAGTTGCGTTTTGCGTCAATTTCATCGCACCCGACAATGCGAATGCTGAGTGTGCTGCCGTCGTCTTGTTCGAGGGTGACGTACGCAGAAAAAAAGACTTTGCTGTCGTCTGAGGGTGAACTGCTGACAATCACTGCGTTTTCTAAGCGTTTGCTCAAATAGCGCACGCGGCTGTCGATCTTGCGTAATCGCTGTTTGCCGTAGATGTAGTCGCCGTTTTCTGAGCGATCGCCATTTTTTGCGGCCTCATGCACGGCATCGGTGACAATGGGGCGTTCCACTTCCCATAAATGCTTCAATTCACTGCGCATGTTACGTGCGCCCTCAGCGGTTATATAAGGTGATTTAGGCGGCGGCGGTGGGCGATATCGAATCATGGGTGACTCGTAGGCAGTGAATGATGAGTTCAGTGTAAAACAAAATGGACAGATTGTAACGCACACCAATGGGTATAGGGTGTTTGGAGCGTCAGCGCTCCCTTGGTAAATTTAACGGTTGCGGTGGTAAAAAGGGCCACAGTTTGGGCCGACTCTGATATAATTCGTCACAGCTTACTCAGAGCTACGCTGTCCAGACTCCGTTCAGGGCCTTTATTTTTTAGCCGCGCTGTTATGAAGCGCGCATCTTGCAATGGTTGATTGTGCTATGTTCGATGAAACATTATTAGACATTTTGGTGTGCCCAAAGTCACGTGCTCCGTTACGTTACGATCAAGACGCACAAGAGCTTGTGTGCGATGAGAGTCAGTTGGCATACCCCATACGAGATGGCATTCCAGTCTTACTTGAAACCGAAGCGCGTACGCTATAACGCGTGGGTATATTGCCTCTTCCGTTCATGATGAACGGCATGCGCTCCTTTTATTTATCATTTTTTGAAGCAAAGAGATTAAATGAACAGTTCAGAGCTTAGACACCATTTTTTAACCTATTTTGAACAGCAGGGGCATCAACGCGTTGCCAGCAGCTCTTTGATCCCAGCGAACGATCCGACATTGCTCTTTACCAATGCGGGTATGGTGCCTTTTAAAGACTATTTCTTAGGCCAAGAAACGCCGCCATCGGCGACGGTAACCTCTTCGCAGCGGTGTGTTCGAGCCGGCGGTAAGCACAACGATTTGGAAAACGTTGGATACACCGCACGTCATCACACGTTTTTTGAAATGTTGGGGAATTTCAGTTTTGGTGATTACTTTAAACGCGACGCGATTAAGTTGGCGTGGAACTTCCTCACCCAAGAATTAAAGTTGCCCGAAGAAAAACTATGGGTCACGGTTCACATAGACGATCAAGAATCAGAAGACATCTGGCTCAAAGAAATGGGCGTGTCGACCGAACGGTTCTCAAAACTAGACGAAGACAATTTTTGGCAAATGGGCGATACCGGTCCATGCGGTCCCAGCTCTGAAATTTTTTACGATCACGGCGCGGACATTGCAGGCGACCCACCGGGTGGCCCGAACGACGATGGCGATCGTTACATTGAAATTTGGAACTTGGTGTTCATGCAGTTTGAGCGTCAAAGCAATGGCGAATTACGTGATCTACCAAATCCGTCCATTGATACGGGCATGGGATTAGAGCGTATTGCTGCGGTGATGCAAGGCGTGCATAACAATTACGACATCGACTTGTTTCAAGGCTTGATTAAAGCCGCTGCGACGTTGTGCGGTGTTCAGGACTTTTCAAATCAATCGTTGCGCGTCATCGCAGATCACATTCGTTCGTGTTCGTTTTTAATTGTCGACGGTGTGGTGCCGGGCAATGAAGGGCGTGCGTACGTATTGCGTCGCATCATTCGTCGTGCGATTCGCCATGGACACAAGCTGGGTACAGAAGGCGCGTTCTTGCATGCGTTGGTGCCTGCGCTGGTGGAGCATATGGGCGACGCATACCCTGAGTTGGTGGCGGCACAAGAGACGGTTCAGAAAGTGTTACTGGCGGAAGAAGAGCAATTCAGCAAAACATTGCATCAGGGCATGAACATCCTAAACAGCGCGATCGACTCGTTGCAAGGAACCGAACTGCCAGGCGATGTGATTTTTAAGTTATATGACAGCCATGGATTCCCTGTTGATTTGACCAACGACATCGCTCGAGAAAAAGGATTAACCCTTGATATGAACGGCTATGAGGTTGAGATGCAGGCGCAGCGTACGCGCTCTCAAGCCAGTGGTCAGTTTAGCGTGGACTACAACGACAGCATGTCACTGGACGGAGACGTGCTGTTTACAGGTTATGACGAACTCAACAGCAACGCAACGGTTGAACAGTTGTTGCAAGCGGGCGAGACAGTGGATGGGGTGAGCGTAACGTCGTCGGATGAATTAAGCGGTGTGGTGTTGAACAGCACGCCATTTTACGCTGAGTCAGGTGGCCAAGTCGGTGACGTGGGCAGATTAACGTTTGACGGCGGTCAATTTGAGGTGGTGAATACCACCAAGCAGAACAAACAGCACATCCATTGGGGGCGTGTGACTCAAGGCATGTTATCCCACGGCCAATCGGTGACGGCGCAGGTTGATGAGGCTCGACGCCAAGCCACGGCGCTTAATCATACCGCAACGCATTTGTTGCATGCGGCGTTGCGCACTGTGCTGGGCGATCATGTGCAACAGAAAGGCTCCTTGGTGGACAGTGAGCGATTGCGTTTTGATTTTTCGCATTTTGATGCGGTCAAAGAAGACGAGTTGCGCACCATTGAGCAGTTGGTCAATGATAAAATTCGTCACAACTCAGACGTCACAACGACTGAAACCAGCATGGACAATGCGAAGAGTATGGGTGCGATGGCCTTGTTTGGTGAGAAGTACGGCGACGATGTGCGTGTATTGTCGATGTCTGATGGATTCTCAATCGAATTATGCGGTGGGACGCATGCACAGCGCACAGGGGATTTATCACTGATGTTGATTGAGTCTGAAAGTGGTGTGGCATCTGGCGTGCGACGCATAGAAGCGATCACAGGGCAAGCGGCGTTGACGGCGGTGAATCAATGGCGACATGAATTGAATACTTTGGCGGATGTGATAAAAGCCAAGCGAGACACCTTGGTCGACAAAGTGTCGGCGTTGGTGGCGACTAATCGAGCGCACGAAAAGGCCGTTGCGGCGCTAAACAAACAATTGGCTGCATCAGCAGGCGCAGATTTGTTGTCTCAAGTGAAAGAAGTGGCTGGAACGCAACTGCTTGTGGCGACCTTAGAGGGTGTGGATCGAAAGGCGTTATTGGATACGCTTGATGGGTTGAAAAGTAAGTTGGAGTCGGGAGTGATCTTTTTGGCCAGTGTCGATGGCGATAAAGTCAGTCTGGTTGCAGGCGTGACTCGCTCATTAACGTCGCTGTTCAAAGCAGGGGACTTAATGAAGTACGTATGTCAGCAAGTGGACGGTAAAGGCGGCGGTCGCCCCGATATGGCTCAAGGTGCATGTTCAAGAGTGGCCGATTTAGACGCTGCGCTTGCGAGCATCGACGCGTGGTTGATGGCTAATGAATAAGCAAACTACGCCAGCTGGGAACGTTTCTGTCGTGAATTGTGGGTATCGCTACAAAGTGTTTAAATTCTGCTCATTTTGAGCAAAAACAGATTTAAATTAAACGTTAAATAGTGTTTAATCTCGATCAATACTAGTAGGTAAATCGTGATATGAGTTTGTTGGTACAAAAGTTTGGTGGAACGTCCGTTGGCGGTGTGGAACGAATTACAGCCGTTGCTAACAACATAAAAAAACACAAAGACGACGGTCATCAGTTGGTGGTGGTGGTGTCTGCCATGAGCGGTGAAACAAACCGGCTATTAGGCCTTGCTGGCGATATCTCAGATAATATACCGATGACTGACCAAGATGTTCTTTTGTCTACTGGTGAGCAAGTCACTATTGCGCTATTGTCAATGGCGCTGAAGCAAATAGGTATTGATGCCGACCCTTATTGCGGATGGCAGATTCCAATCACCACAGACAGTACACACGCAAAGGCGCGTATTTTAGATATTAAAACGGATCAGATTCAAACTGCTTTGGAGAGTAACAAGGTGGTGATCGTTGCTGGTTTTCAAGGGATATGCCAAGAGACTAACCGCATCACAACATTAGGTCGTGGTGGTTCAGATACTACAGCTGTTGCCTTAGCCGCTGCGTTGAAAGCGGATGAGTGTCAAATCTTTACAGATGTTGATGGTGTATACACCACTGACCCACGTGTCGTGAGTAATGCAAAACGACTCGATAAGATCACATTTGAAGAAATGTTGGAAATGGCCAGTTTAGGGTCGAAAGTATTGCAAATCCGCTCCGTGGAATTTGCAGGTAAATACCAAGTGCCGCTCAGAGTGTTGTCGAGTTTTTCACCAGGTGAAGGCACATTAATTTGCGTCGATGACGATAAGGAGCAGTCAGTGGAAGCCCCACTTGTATCAGGTATAGCATTTGTAAAAGACGAAGCAAAAATAAGTTTATTGGGCGTGCCAGACAAACCAGGCGTTGCTGCTACTGTGTTGGGAATAATCAGTGATGCCAACATTGAAGTGGATATGATTGTACAAAATATCAGTGCGGATGGAGAAAGCAATGATTTCACCTTCACCGTACACCGCAATGACATGGCTCGTGCCGTGAATTTATTGACAGAAGGCTTGTCTGATTTAAGTATTCGAGAAATTAAATCAGATGACAAAATAGCAAAAGTTTCTTTAGTTGGTGTTGGCATGAGGTCTCATGCAGGTATCGCGTCAACTATGTTTAAAACCCTCGCGGACTTATCGATTAACATACAATTAATCACCACCTCTGAAATTAAAATTTCGGTCTTGGTTGATGAAAAATATATGGAGTTGGCTGTAAGAGGGTTACACGATGCATTTGAGTTGGATCAATAGGGAATGAAACTTACTTACATGTCATTTTCATCAGTTAAGAGAATTATAGGAGACGTAATTTATGTTGATCTTAACGCGTAGAGTCGGCGAAACCCTCATGGTAGGTGATGATGTTTCAATCACTGTTTTAGGAGTTAAAGGTAATCAAATTCGAATTGGCGTCGATGCACCAAAACATGTGGCAGTTCATCGGGAAGAGATTTACCAGCGTATTCAAGCGGAAAAGCAACAACAGCATGGTGAGGACGGCGATATTGACGATAATATCGGTAATATTTAATTTGTAAAGATGTCGGTTTTTGATTGGAATATTTTAATATTCTGGTATGATTCTGACTCTTAAAAGGAGAGGTGGCCGAGTGGCTGAAGGCGCGCCCCTGCTAAGGGCGTATAGGGGAAACTCTATCGAGGGTTCGAATCCCTCCCTCTCCGCCATTATCCATAAGGGCTACCGCGTGTAGCCCTTTTTTTATGCGCCTTCCAAGCCTTTTCTGCCCTTTAAAATTTCTTGTTGCACATTGTTTCTGGTGATGGTTTAGGATCACTATTTTCGTAATAATTGGTCTTTTTTACTCTCGATTGGTCTTTTTTCGACCTTAAATTTTTATGCAGTGATATTACTTGCTTGCGTTGTTTCTTGTGCCTTCATTGTGGGGGTGTATAGGGTGAAATCGTAAA
>JBCDEX010000016.1:0-15346 GCA_039178995.1 Pseudomonadota bacterium
ATTTTGAAATGCCCGCAGCTTCTTCTAAATATACTCGAAGCTCTTCAGGCTTGGCTTCGATCAAACGAGAAATCATACCCTGCTCGATGATCGCATAGCTGCGAGGTCCTAAGCCCGTGCCTAAGAAAATATCGGTGATGTCGCGACGACGGCATTTGGCGCCATTTAAAAAATAATCGGATTGCCCATCGCGTGTCACCCGGCGCTTAATAGAGATTTCATTGAACTCGGCATACTGACCGCCCAATTTACGCTCTGTATTATCAAACACCAATTCAATTGATGCTTGACCAACGGGTTTACGACCACCAGACCCATTAAAGATGACATCGGTCATCGATTCACCACGCAAATGTTTGGCCGAACTTTCACCCATCACCCAGCGTACTGCATCAATAATATTGGATTTACCACATCCATTAGGTCCGACCACAGCGCACATATTACTGGGGAAGTTGACGATGGTCGCATCAACGAACGATTTAAAACCAACCAATTTAATACTTTGTAATCGCATTGAAAATTCTTAACTGTCGTTTGTATGGGTCAGACACCACATCGCATTCACATTGCAATCAGCGCCGTATTTTTTCTTATTGAGTCGTTTCTTTTCGCAACGCATCCAACTTTTTTTGTGCACTTATCCGCAATGCTTCGGCTTGAGTAAGTGAATCGCCTTCAAGGCTTTTCACCGCAAAGTTTAATGCTTTAACGGCCAAATAATAGTGTTGTTTTTTTAACGTATAATCACCAACGATCAACATCATGTCACCTTGTTTTGGCTCCATCGCCAGGACAAAGTCAATTTGCTCTCTTAACGTCGGCGTCATATCAGGCGTTTGCTTATAGAGGATTTTTGCATAACCAATCGACTGATCTTTCACAATGGTTTTGTGCGCATTTAAATATTCATAGTAGTGCAATTCACTGGTTTCATCGTTCAATTGCTGCGCAACCAACACACCCAACGACGCCAACTCGGTGTGAATTTTTTTGCTGTCGGCAGCTAACTGCTCATCAATCGACACCAACAAGGTCTTACGTGCTTGCGCTTGCTGTTCTTTTGGCAACGTCGAAATTTTGTCTGCTTGTCGCTTCATTGTGTCGTATTTTAACGACGGTGCTTTGGTGATCAACACATACACCAACAGCGCAGCCAAAATACTCACAATGATCAACAATAAAACATGCGTCGCCTTCTTGCTTGGAGCGGCATTCTCAACCTTTAATGAATGCATTATATATAAGCCTGTGTTGTGTCACTGTGGTCTGTCACATCACGTACGCCAGTCAACTCAGGGATTTGAGCCAATAACGTGGTTTCGATGCCATTTTTCAAGGTCACATCCACCATGCCACATCCTTGGCACCCTCCGCCAAACTTCAACACCGCAGTCATGTCCTCGGTCACCTCCATCAACGAGACTTGCCCACCGTGTTCGGCCAACGAGGGGTTCACCTCATTGTGCAGCGCATAGTTCACTCGATCTTCGATGCTACTGTTCTCATCCACCTTCGGCAGCTTCGCATTCGGTGCTTTGATGGTCAATTGACCACCAAACTTATCCTCTGAAAAATCCACAATGGCGTCTTCTAAATAAGGCAAACTCCGCGCATCGTAAAATGCAGAAAATCCATCGTACGCGACTTCGTCGTCGCTCTCTTCGTGGTCTTCTTCACGGCAATACGCAATGCACGTTTCCGCGTGCGATGTGCCTGGCGAGTTAATGAAAATGCGAATACCTAGGACGTCATCGCCCTGCTTGCCTAACAACTCTTTCAAATACGTTTGTGCTGATTCGGTAACGGTGACCATAAGGCTCTCTTTGTTGATTCGGTGTTACAGGTTACTTACAGACCAAAAAACAAATTAAACGGCGTAGACCTTATAAAAAAGGGGTTTAGCCACTTCGTTAGTTGGCGTGTCGGGTTAGATATATGTCACTACATTAAACCGTTTGAGCACACAGCTCAACCAATGAATTTAATGCATGAACTAATCATTATACAGCATTTAACAGTTCATCACTACGAAGCGCAAAGGCATTAAACACAATGTTTCGATTAACTATATCAAAATATTTTGATATAGTTCTCTTAGTGCAATTCATTGCACACTAAACAGTTCACTTAACCCCTTACTTAAATAACAGGCCGCACCATGAGCACCCCAACCAACCGAATAAAAGCCATACTAGAACAACGCATTATGATCATTGATGGCGCCATGGGCACCATGATTCAAGGCCGCAAACTCGAAGAAGCCGACTATCGAGGCACCGAATTTGTCGATCATCACAAAGACCTCAAAGGCAATAACGACCTGCTCGCGATCACCCAGCCACACATCATTCGTGAAATTCACGAAGAATTCTTAGAGGCTGGCGCCGACATCATCGAGACCAACACCTTTAACGCCACCAAAGTATCGCAAGACGATTACGAGTTGTCACACATCGCCTATGATCTCAACGTTGCAGGCGCACGCGTTGCACGTGAAGCCGCCGACAAATACACCGCGCTTACCCCCGACAAACCACGCTTTGTCGCGGGCGTTATTGGCCCCACATCCAAAACCCTGTCGACCTCACCCGACGCAGAAAATCCCGCGTTTCGTGCCATCACCTTTGATGAATTGGCTGAGGATTACCGTGCCTCTGCACTGGCTCTGATCAACAGCAAGGTCGACTTGATCCTCATCGAGACCGTTTTCGACACCTTAAACGCCAAAGCTGCAATTGTTGCGGTGCAACGTGCGTTTCAAGAAACCGGCATTGAACTGCCGTTAATGATCACCGTCACATACTCCGACCTCAGCGGACGTAATTTTAGCGCACAGACGCCCGATGCGTTTTGGCGCTCCATCGCACACGCTAAACCATTGATTGCTGGCACCAACTGCGGTTTACCATTGCGCGACATCCTTGAACCCGTCGAAAGTTTATCCAAAGCCACCGAATGCTATTTCAGCGGTCATTTTAACGCGGGTCTACCCAACGAATTTGGTCAATACGACGACACCCCAGACGACATGCAGGGCGAGCTTGGCGAGTTCATGCAACGCGGTTTCATCAATGTCATCGGTGGCTGTTGTGGCACAACACCAGCACACATCAAAGCCATCGCAGACGCCGCAGCCAACGCGCAACCAAAAGACATCAGCGCTCAGAAAAACGCCATCGACGTCAGCTATTACAGCGGCCTAGAAACACTCAAAGTCGATAACAACTCCTTGTTCATCAATGTCGGTGAGCGCTGTAACGTCACCGGATCGGCACGCTTCAAACGCCTGATTCTTGAAGACGATTTCGACACCGCATTGGAAGTCGCCAAAGAACAAGTTGAGAACGGCGCGCAAATCATCGACATCAACATGGACGAAGCCATGTTGGACGGCAAAGAAGCGATGATGCACTTTCTCAACCTCATCGCAACCGAACCCGACATTTCACGGGTGCCGATTATGGTGGATTCCTCTAAGTGGGACATCATCGAAGCGGGGTTGCAGTGCATTCAAGGCAAGAGCGTGGTCAATTCCATCAGCTTAAAGGAAGGCGAAGAAACCTTCATACATCACGCCAAACTGTGCTTCAGTTACGGTGCCGCAGTTGTCGTGATGGCCTTTGACGAAACGGGCCAAGCCGACACCTTTGAGCGCAAGATCGAAATCTGCAAACGCTCGTACGATATTTTGGTCAACGACGTGGGCTTCACCCCTGCCGACATCATTTTTGATCCAAACATTTTCGCGATTGCCACCGGCATCGAAGAACACAACAACTACGCGGTGGATTTCATCAACGCCACTCGCTGGATCAAAGAGAACTTACCCGGCGCAAAAGTATCGGGTGGTGTGAGTAACGTGTCGTTCTCATTTCGTGGCAACAACCCAGTGCGCGAAGCCATTCACTCTGTGTTCCTCTACCATGCCATCAAAGCTGGCATGGACATGGGCATCGTCAACGCATCGCAACTCGCAGTGTACGATGACCTGCCAAGCGAGTTGCGCGATGCCGTTGAAGACGTGGTACTCAACCGCAGTCCTGACTCCACCGACGCACTGTTGGACATCGCTGAAAAATATCGCGGCGACGGCAGCAGCGGTGAAACCGAACAACAAGCATGGCGTGAATTTGATGTGTTTAAGCGCTTAGAGTACGCCTTAGTCAAAGGCATCAACAGCTTCATCACCGAAGACACCGAAGAAGCACGTCAACAATCCGAACGCCCTATTCACGTCATTGAAGGACCGCTCATGGACGGCATGAACGTCGTAGGCGATTTGTTTGGCGCAGGCAAAATGTTTTTACCACAAGTCGTAAAATCCGCACGCGTTATGAAGCAAGCCGTGGCGCATTTAATTCCTTTTATCGAAGCCGAAAAAACCGCCGACAGCAAAAGCAAAGGCAGGATTATCATGGCGACAGTCAAAGGCGATGTGCACGACATCGGCAAAAACATCGTGGGTGTGGTCTTACAATGCAACAATTACGACGTCGTAGATTTAGGTGTGATGGTGTCCGCCGATAAAATTTTAGGCGCGGCCAAACAAGAAAACGCCGACATCATTGGACTCTCTGGATTGATCACGCCATCATTGGATGAAATGGCACACATCGCCGAAGAAATGCAGCGTTTGGATTACCACATACCCTTAATGATTGGCGGCGCGACCACATCGAAAGCGCACACCGCAGTGAAAATCGAACCAGGTTATCAAAACGATCAAGTTATTTACGTCAGCGACGCATCGCGCGCGGTGAGTGTCGCCAGCCAGTTACTCAGCGACGAACAAAAACCAGCGTTCGTGCAAAATGTCAAAGACGACTACGTGATCGTACGTGAGCGCGTGGCAGCACGACGCAATAAGCAAAAACTACTCACCTATGAGCAAGCCATCGAGAAAAAATACGCCATCGACTGGCGTGATTTCAGTGCACACCACCCTGAAATGTTATCGGACAGTTCATCAGACTCGCCAACGGTACTGAGCGACTACCCCTTGACTACGCTCGTTGATACCATAGACTGGACGCCGTTCTTCATCACATGGGAGCTGGCAGGAAAGTACCCTCGTATTTTTGACGATGAAATCATTGGCGAGGAAGCGAAAAAATTATTCGCCGACGCGCAAGCCATGCTCAACAATCTCGTTGACAACAAATTACTGGCCGCAACCGCCTGCTTCAACATTTGGCCTGCGAACCAAGTCAACGACGACGACATTGAGATTTACGATCACTCTGATTCAAAACAGGTGCGCGTGACGTTAAACCACTTACGACAACAAAGTGAAAAATCCGCGAACTGCTATTCATTGGCGGACTTCATAGCACCTAAATCAACCGGAAAAACAGATTACCTTGGTGGATTTGTGGTCGCCATTCACGGCGCACAAGAGCTCGCCGAACAATACGAAGCCGAACAAGACGACTACAACGCCATCATGGTCAAAGCCTTAGCCGATCGCTTAGCCGAATCGTTTGCCGAGCACTTACACCTACGCGTACGCACCGAATACTGGGGCTATGTAGACAACGAGTCACTGAGCAACGAAGAACTCATCAAAGAGCGCTACCAAGGCATCCGCCCTGCGCCCGGCTACCCTGCGTGTCCTGAACACAGCGAAAAGCGCAAACTGTTCGACTTACTCAATGCAGAAGACAACATCGGCGCCGAGCTCACCGAGAGCTTCGCCATGCTGCCCGCCGCAGCGGTATCGGGTTGGTACTTTGCCCATCCAGAAAGCACCTACTTTGGCGTAGGAAAAATCGCGCAAGATCAGCTGGAACAGTTAGCAGAACGTCGAGGCGTAGAAGCGAGCAGTTTACGCAGAGGTTTGGCGCCGAATTTGGCGGATTAGTGACCTTTCCCCCGAAATTAAAGCCATGACATGAATGAGATTTCCAATTAATCTATGATAATTATGGAGATCACACATGAAAAAGAAACGTTACACAGAAGAGCAAATCATCGGAGCGATTAAACGACACGAATCAGGCGTTAAGGTGGATGATATTTGCCGTGATTTGGGTATTTCACAAGGCACCTTCTATAACTGGCGCAGTAAGTACGTAGGCATGGAAGCCTCAGAAGCTAAACGCATGCGTGAGTTAGAGAAAGAAAATATCAAGTTAAAGAAGCTCGTTGCCGAATTGATGTTAGACAAAACGGCCTTGGAGGACGTTCTGTCAAAAAAGCGGTGAAGCCGGTCGCTCGCAAGCAAGTTAATCCAATGAGAAATATTTTAGTGAAATACGTCTTTAGGAGACCCACCGATTAAACACCAACCATTGTTCCACAAAGTAATTAACATCTCAATGTAACAAGGGTTTCAAGGTATGAGCCTGAGCGTTTTTCCTTACTAAAAAAACACACTCATCGCGTATAAAAAAGCCCCGCAGGTTACACACCTGCGGGGCTTTTGGTGACTTAAACGAGCTAAGTCAGGCGTCTTACATCATACCGCCCATACCGCCCATTCCACCCATGCCGCCCATATCAGGCATTGCAGGTGCCGCTGCGTCTTCTTTGATCTCCGCAACCATCGCTTCGGTGGTGATCATCAAGCCCGCAACCGAACCCGCTGCTTGCAATGCAGAGCGCGTTACTTTGGCTGGATCAAGGATACCCATTTTGATCATGTCGCCGTACTCACCTGTGGCCGCATTGAAACCGTAGTTGGCTTTTCCTGCGTTGACTTTATCAACCACAACCGCTGGCTCACCGCCTGCGTTTTGTACGATTTGACGCATTGGGCCTTCCATCGCACGCAATGCGGCGTTGATGCCGTGGTCTTGTGCTTCGTTGTCGCCTTTAAGCGCTTTTAGTTTTGCAACCGCACGCACCAATGCCACGCCGCCGCCAGGCACAACGCCCTCTTCGACTGCTGCACGAGTTGCATGCAATGCGTCTTCAACACGCGCTTTTTTCTCTTTCATTTCGATTTCAGTGGCCGCGCCCACTTTGATCACTGCAACACCGCCGGCCAACTTCGCCACACGTTCTTGCAATTTTTCACGATCGTAGTCTGATGAGCTGCCTTCGATTTGCATGCGCACTTCTGCAACACGCGCTTTGATGGCTTTTGATTTGCCCGCGCCGTCCACAATGACTGTGTTTTCTTTGTCCATGGTGATGCGTTTCGCACTCCCCAAGTGATCCAAAGTCACTGATTCCAAATCCAAGCCAATTTCTTCTGCAATCACAGTTGCGCCGGTCAAGACCGCGATGTCTTCCAACATGGCTTTACGGCGATCACCAAACCCTGGCGCTTTACACGCTGCGACTTTTACGATGCCACGCATGTTGTTCACAACCAAGGTCGCCAACGCTTCGCCTTCAACGTCTTCTGCGATGATGATCAATGGACGACCCGCTTTAGCAACTTGTTCAAGTACGGGCAACAACTCACGGATGTTTGAGATTTTTTTGTCCACCAATAACAAAAACGGTGTTTCGTGCTCAACGCTCATGTTTTGTGTGTTGGTCATGAAGTATGGCGATAAGTAGCCACGGTCAAACTGCATGCCTTCAACCACGTCCAATTCGTTCTCAAGACCTGAGCCTTCTTCAACGGTGATCACGCCTTCTTTGCCCACTTTTTCCATTGCTTCGGCAATGATGCCACCGATGTTGGTGTCGGCATTCGCAGAAATCGTACCCACTTGTGCAATCGCTTCTGAGTTCGCACACGGCTTCGACATTTTGCGTACTTGCTCAACTGCCGCAGCAACGGCTTGATCAATACCGCGTTTGATGTCCATTGGGTTCATGCCCTCTGCAACGGCTTTTAAGCCTTCGTTGACGATGCTTTGCGCCAATACCGTTGCTGTCGTGGTTCCGTCACCTGCAACGTCGGTCGCTTGTGAGGCCCCGTCTGTAACCATTTGCGCGCCCATGTTTTCAAATGGATCTGGCAACTCGATGTCTTTGGCGACCGATACGCCGTCTTTGGTGACCGTGGGTGCGCCGAATGATTTTTGTAATACCACGTTACGACCTTTGGGGCCGAGTGTTGTTTTCACTGCGTCGGCCAAGGTGTTCACACCGGCTAACATTTTTTGACGGGCTGGATCGCCGAATAATACGTCTTTTGCTGTCATGTTGTCGTTCCTTTTAATTCATAATGTTGAATTGTGCTAAAAACCCAGCAGAGAACATTCTCTGCGTTTGATTTGAATCGGTTTAGATTGATTAAAGGGTGTAAATTACCCTTCAACCACACCGTAAATTTCGTTTTCGCGCATGATGATCAACTCTTCACCTAGCACTTTCACTGCGTTGCCTGAGTATTGACCAAACACCACAGTGTCTCCGACTTTTACGTTCAGTGGACGTACCTCACCGTTGTCTAATAGCGCACCGGTGCCCACGGCAATGATCTTGCCTTGGTTTGGTTTTTCTTGAGCCGACCCTGGAAGCACGATGCCTCCTGCTGAGACGGCTTCTTCTTCTTGACGCTTGACAAGTACATTGTCATAAAGAGGACGAATTTTCATTTTTTTCTCCGTTTTCACGTGTTATTAACTAAAGTAATTCATTGATCATGTAATCTAAATTACGTGCCATTTGCATTCTGTGCACAGGCACTTCGTTTCCATGTGAGTGTAGATTGGGTTTAAAGTGCGCTTTTCAAGTCCAAGAGGCTATTTTTTTACTAAAAAAACCTTTTTTTTAGTAAACTGATGCTCCCCGTGCATTAAATCATCACATGGGGCACGTTTGAGCAGTTATGTTAACCACCACTAAGGGCAACACACCATGAGCAACCCTCACACGGACACCTCTCACAAACACTTGATCATCATTGCCCATGGCAGCCGCCGTGAGACATCGAATGAGTATTTCATGGAATTATCACACCAGCTAGGCAGCGCGTTACAGGGCCAATACCAAGAGATTCACGGATGCTTTCTGGAAATGGCGCAGCCGAAGCTCATGGAACGTGTCGAACAAGCCGTGTCGCAAGGGGCGCAGCAGATTGATGTGTTCCCGTATTTTTTAGGACCCGGCAACCACGTGTTGGCAGACATACCGGAATTGCTTGAGCAGGCACAGGCAACCTACCCTGATTGTCGGTTTGTGCAATTGACGTATTTTGGCGCGTCACCGGCAATGACCGAACTCATCGCACAGTCCATCAGCGCCCAGACTCAGGCTTAAACAGCATAGCCTCCATCCACAAACAGCAGTTGTCCTGTGACATAACGTGATCGATTGGAGGCAAAATAACAGGCCGCTTCGGCGATGTCTTCTGGTTGACCAAAATGCTTCAATGGCAAGCTGCCGATCACCGCTTTCTTCCACGCCTCGTCAAACACGCCTTGCGCTTCCAAGCGTTTGAAAATACCAGTTTCAATCACACCCACCGCCACGGAATTGGCTCGAATTCCGTGTATGCCTTCTTCTTTTGCGAGGTGTTTTACTAAGGACTCATTCGCGGCTTTGGGAGCAACCGACAGTACGTCTTTTGCTGGCGTACGACCCAATCCTGCGGACGAAATGTGCACCAGCGCACCGCCTTTGTGCTCTCTGAAATGCGGCACAATGCCTTGAATGATGTGAAAAAAACCATTCAGGTCGTTGTTGATCACGTCTTGCCACTGAGTCTCCGTGACATCGGCCAGATACGGCTGTTGAATGTCAGAGCCTGCGGCCACAACGACACTGTGAAGGCGAGAATGTGCGCTGATGGCACCTGCAATCGCAGACTCGATCTCATCTTTCTTGGAAATGTCGACGGCGTGAATCGTGCACTTAACGCCTAACGCGGCGATGCGATCTGCGGTTTCTTGAGCCCGCGCTTCGTTGCTGCGATAGGTGATGGCCAAGTCACTGCCGCTCTGAGCGATGCGTGTTGCGATAGCCGATCCAATGCCACCACTGCCACCAACGACCAGTGTTGCACCTTCATCAAACTCTGTGATCATCGCTGTGTCCTCTTAATTTATTGTTGTTGTGTTTTTTTGGGGGAGGGGTGACAAGATCACGCACATACAGTACGTCATCATCCCAAAGCGTGCCGCATTAATGGACTGCCGCACGTTGCTTCATTCTAGGGATACACGCAATGGCGCTGACTCAGTCAGGCAGACCTAATACACGTTTGGCAATGATGTTCAATTGCACTTCTGACGTTCCGCCTGCAACCGTATGTGCATACGTATTGAGTAAGTCTTTTGGAATGCGCAGCTCTTCTTCAGAATAGTCGTCGCCACTCCACGCTATGCCATTGAAGCCAAGAATGTCGGTCAATAGTTTGTATTTGCGCTTCGCTTCTTCCGTGCCTTGGTACTTGGCAATCACCAACGCCATGCCCGCTAGTAAGTCTTTCTTCACGATTTCTTCCTGACCACGTTGCATGGTCAAGTCGAATGCTTGCGCGTTCATCAAATGCTGTGAAATTTTATCACGAATGACCGCATCCGACAGTTTTCCGTCAGCGTTTAAGCCAATGTATTTTTTCGCCAAATCAATTGGACTGTCTTCTGGACGTGCCGCTACATCATCCAGCTCACTGATCATCGCGCGTTCAAATTCCAATACGCGCTTGGCCACTGTCCATCCTTTGTTCACCTCGCTCAGCACTTGGCTGGCTGGCACACGAACGTCATCAAAGAACACTTGGCAGAAATGCTTATCGCCATTGGTCATGGTGATGGTTTCAACCTTGATGCCAGGTGTCTTCATATCCAACAAGATAAACGTGATGCCTTCGCGCTTAGGCGCGTCAAAGTCGGTTCGCACCAAACAGAACATCCAATCGGCGTCGTCTGCGTACGATGTCCAAATCTTGGACCCGTTGATCACAAAATCGTCGCCGTCCAATTCCGCTTTGCACTTAAGCCCCGCCAAATCTGAACCAGCGCCCGGCTCACTGTAGCCTTGACACCAGCGAACACGGCCTTGCGTGATTTCAGGTAAGAAAAATTCTTTCTGTTCTTGTGTGCCGTATTCCAAGATCGCAGGTCCCGCCATCCACACACCCAAGCTGGCTTGAGGTGGACGTGCGTTGATGCGTCTTAATTCGTCTTTTAAGATGTTGTGATGCACGCGATCCAAACCGCCGCCGCCAAATTCCACTGGCCAATCAGGGCAAAACCACCCTTTATCGCGCATGGTATTAAACCATTGCTCTTGTTCTGGGCTGGTGAACGTGAGGCTTTTACTGCTCCAAGCCACTTCAGCTGGGTCTAAAATCGGCTCACGCATGGCCTTCGGACAATTTGCCTCTAACCACTCTCGAACCTCTAAACGAAACGCTTCTTGATCACTCACAAATTACACCTTTTCTTATATTGATATCAATCGTACATATTAAATTGAAACCCTAAGGCTTCAATGGCTTGATGTTTCAAATTCCTGTCTTTTTCTTACATGGCACAGTGGCCGTGGCTTAGCGCCCAGTCACGCTATTCAGTCAGGCAATGGATCTAAGGCATTTACCCTCAGTATTTATCCAGATCATGCATCCAGTTCTTGGATTAACGCCAACACATCGTCATGATGCGTTTTCGTTTTCACTTTGTCCATCACGTGGCGTAAACGCCCTTCTTTATCGATGATGAACGTGGTGCGCAGCACCCCCATGAACTCTTTGCCCATGAACTTTTTAAGTCCCCAGCATCCGTACTTCTCTGTCACGGTTTTGTCTTCATCGGACAACAACTCAAAATTTAAATCTTGTTTATCAATGAACTTCTGCAAGCGCGACACCGGATCAGGGCTGATGCCAAAGACCACCGTATCCACATCAGCAAACGCTTTTTGACTGTCACGAATACCACATGCTTGTGTCGTACAGCCTGGCGTCATCGCTTTTGGATAAAAATACAACACCACGTTTTTTTCACCGCGAAATCTTTTTAAATGAACGACTTCATCGTTTTGATTACTGAGCTTAAAGTCGGGTGCTTTGTTGTTTAATTTTGGGAACGTCATAAGTGTCCTTAAGTTGAGGATATCTGATTCAAGAGTTAATCCAAGGTATGATCTGATGGCGCTTGTGCGTCTTGATCTTGCTCACCATCATACGACTCAATGCGGTTGTTGATCAACGCTTGTGCAAATTTTTTCTTGGTCGGTGCGCCCAATGTGCTCATTTTCTGGACTCGGTTGACAATGTTGCCTTTGCCCATTGAGAACTGGCTCACCGCCTTTTGGTGCATCATGGTCGCTTTGTCTAAGGACGCACCAATGGCTAATAAGCTCTCGCTAAAGCCCACCAATTTATCGTGCAAATTCGCGGCTTCTTTGGCGATTGTTTCGGCGTGTTGGTTTTGTCGCTCATAGCGCCACAAGTGCTCAACCGTTCGCAAACACGCAAACAAGGTGGTTGGGCTGACCAACACCACTTGTTTGTTAAAGGCCAAGCGAAACAACTCGGTGTCGTATTCTAAAGCAAGTAAGAAAGCGCCTTCAATGGGCACAAACAGAAACACAAAATCAAGCGTGCGCACGCCTTCTAAGCGCTCGTACGCTTTGCTGTTCAAATCATTGAGGTGTTTACGCAGAGAGGCAACGTGCTGTTTGCACGCCACTTCACGTTCCTCGTCTGAGGTCGCGGACACAAAGCGCTCGTAACTGAGTAACGAAACTTTTGAATCAATGACGATGTCTTTTTGGTTTGGCAAATGCACGATGACATCGGGCATTAGACGTTGCCCGTCTTCATTTTTAAGCGACACTTGAACATCATATTCATGCCCTTTGCGCAGACCCGAATCTTCAAGGACTTGCTCAAGAATCATTTCACCCCAGTTGCCTTGAATTTTGTTTTTCCCTCGTAGTGCTTCGGTGAGACGCACTGCATCGTCACTCATCTGCAAGTTCAATTTTTTGAGGTGGCCAATTTCACTGGACAAAGACAATCTATCTCGCATTTCTTTGTCGTAGAGCTCTTCAACACGCTTCTGAAACGAACCGAGTTGCTCTTTAAACGGCTTCAAGCTGCTTTGTAAATTAGCGTTTTGATACTGCTCCACTTGCTGCGTTTTTTCATCGAAAATTTTATGCGCCAGCAAGGTAAATTGGTTTTCCAGTTCTTTTTGTTGCTGCTGTTTAAACGCTTCTTGCTGTACCGCTTGCTCAGAGAGATGTTTTAGTTGTTCTTGGCTACGTGCATACTCTGCGCTTAAATCCAAGGCGTTGTCACGCAACTGACTCAACTCTTGGCGCGCGTGCTCATGATCGCTCTGCAATGATTGAATCAACGTGGACTGAGCTTGCTCTTGAACTGCCAAAGTTTGATATTTAGTCCGCAGCGCATCATGCCGCGTGTGCAAGACATTGCGCTGAGTGCGTGTCACCAGCCACATCAAAATACTCAACATCGCAAACACAGACACCATCAAAGCGATCAACGCCCAAGTGGTTAAATCAAACAATTGCAGTAATGAATGAGGCATAAACAAGTGTACCTAATTAATCAGTCATCGTACGCATCGCCATTAGGTGATGTACATCAACTGACTTTTTTTAATCAATGCATTTTTTATTGGAAAGTGTCCATTTTTGAGATCTTGAAAATAGTCCTCAAGCGCTCGCTTCATAACCGTAAACGCCACATCGGACCACGGCACGTCGCTCTCAGAAAACAACGCAACCTCAAGACTTTCCTCACCTGCCTCAAACTGGGGAGACGTCATTTCGGCCAGATAGATGATATAGACTTGATTGATGTGCGGCATGTCAAACACACGGTACAGCTGTCGCACCGACACCTCGGCTCCTGCTTCCTCTTGTGTTTCTCGAATGGCGCCTTGCTCTGTGCTTTCTGCGCATTCCATAAACCCACCAGGCAGAGTCCAAAAACCAACTCGCGGTTCAATGGCACGCTTGCACAACAACACCTTGTCGTCGAGCACTGGCAAGGTGCAGACAATGATTTTTGGATTAACGTAATGAATTTCTTGGCAGTCAGGATTTGAACAGATATGACGCGGTCGGTTATCACCGACCGGGATGTCAATATTCAGAGTGGCACCGCATTGAGAACAAAATTTCATGAGTTGATTATATCCCATGAAACGCGAATTGATTATTTTAATTCGCTGTATTTTCCCGCATGGAATAACAACGGCTTGCCCGTTGGGCGTTCATCGAAGCACAATACTTCGGCGACTAAAATAATATGATCCCCGCCTTCATGACGATCTGTGATCTGACATTCAAAGCTCGCAATGGCGTTCTTCAAGACTGGGTTACCTGTTTTTCCGATGCGATAATCGCCGTCTTTCAAGTCATGGTTGTTTTTTGTCGCATACGCATTCGACATGGCCTGCTGGTCATCCGCTAAGATATTCACTGCGTAACGCTGATTGCGGTCAAAGGCATCGAAACAGTCCGAATTTTTTTGAATACTCCACAACACCAGTGCTGGGTCTAACGACACAGACGAAAAAGAATTGGCCGTCATGCCAATTGACTGACCTGATTCATCAATAGTGGTGATCACACACACACCGGTAGGAAATCGTCCAAGCGCTTGGCGTAATTTTTTCTGATCTATGGTCATAGTTGAGTTCACTGCCTTGTCATTATGAATTGTGGAATTGAATTTTAAACCGAAATGACACGCAATAATAGACACAAAGCGCAATCAACCCAAATCTATAGAATTGTTAACAATAAGAAAGTCTCTAGACGAGACAGGCATGGCTCTAGAGGAGTATATTACGCGGTGTCTTTCTGCCATTCAGTGGTGTAATTCAACAAGTCGTTTTCCCAGAAATCAACCACATCGATAGGCATTAATGGTTTTGAAATGTGATAGCCCTGGAAGTAATGCATGCCCATTTTTTGAGTCAGCTCAAATTGCAATTCATCTTCGACGCCTTCAACCACACACTTCTTATCCATCACGTTGCACAAGCTGTAGATGGCTTCCATGATCGCCAGCACGCCCTCAGACGCTGTCACATCCGTGATCACCACCTGATAGCCTTCGGCATGACGGCGCAGATGTGTCTCATCCGCCAGACGCGTGGCCGCCGGTGTTACCACAAGATACACGGTTTCTGTCAGGCGGGTGACCGTCACATCCGCCTCAATCCCGCCCGTGGAATTGAGGAACTGGGTATAGACAATCTTACCGGCTGGCACCGACATATTGGCCCCGCATACACGGTTCAAAAGCGCCTCTGCATCAGGCCCCTCCACGCGGAGCTTGCCGAATGAGGACATGTCGTACATGCCTACATTCTCCCGCACAGCCTTGTGTTCCGCGGCAGAGTTTTCAAACCAATTCTGGCGCTTCCAGCTGTAGTGGTATTCGCGCTCCTGGCCTTCATTTGCGAACCAGTTGGCACGCTCCCACCCGTTCACTTCGCCCATGACAGCGCCC
>JBCDEX010000017.1:0-15074 GCA_039178995.1 Pseudomonadota bacterium
ATTGCGATGCGTACCGGTGTTTTCATATCCTGCCGGGCAAAGTAACCAGGGACCAAAATTTTGATCAGCATAAAGAAAATGATGCCGATGCTGTACGCTTGTAATGAGTGCGACGCCATCACAATATCCAACTGCGTGGTTTTGCCATACAAAAACAGACTGGTCAAAATCGGCTGCGCCAGCACACACAAAGCGATCACCGACGGCACCGCAATCATCAGTACAAATCGAACACCCCAATCCAAGGTCGGGGCAAACTTCGATTCATTGTTATTGGCAAATTGACGCGATAAGGTCGGTAAAATAACGGTGCTGATCGCAATGGCGAAGACACCCAGTGGAAGATCGGAAATACGCTGCGAAAAATACAACCACGCAATACTGCCGTCTGGCAAGTTCGTTGCTAAAATTGTATCAATGACCAAATTCACCTGAGCCACTGACACGCCTAACAATGCAGGTAACATGAGTGTCAAAATACGCTTTACGCCAGGATGAGACAAGTCAAAGTTAAAGCGAGGAAACAACCCCAAGCGATACACAAACGGCATCAAGAAAAACAGTTGAACAAAGCCTGCAATCAAAATTCCATACGCTAAGGCCGTTGCAGGACTGTCGGTAAATTCCGCATAAAACATACCCGCTGCAATCAAGCACACGTTCAACCATATCGGCGTAAATGCAGGCGCAACGAATCGATCGTTTGAATTTAAAATACTGCCTAGAAAGCCCGCCAATGAAATCAACAACAAATATGGGAACGTAATTTTAAGCAACGACTCCGTCATCGCGAACTTGTTGGGTTGATCGATAAACCCTGGCGCAACAATGTGCGTCAATACATTCGACCCGAGCACACCGAGCAGTACCACACAGAGAAGACTTAACGTAAGCGCACCGTTAACCTTATCGATCAATTCGCGTACTTGTGCGCGATTTTTTTGTTCTTGATACTCGCTCAAGACGGGAACAAACGCCTGTGCAAACGCCCCTTCGGCAAACAATCGACGTAAGAACTGCGGCACTTTGAACGCGACATAGAACGCACCCGCTTGCCCACCAGAAGCCACGCCTCCGAGCACTGCAGCCAATACAATGTCTCTCACCAACCCCAACACACGCGACATCATGGTCATGACACTGACCAGCAAACCAGAGCGCAATAAGCCATTTGCTTTCGTGACATTTTTTTTTGACTCTGCACTCAACGTGGTTTCGGATGGTGCGTTTGTTTCGTCGTTCATACGATTCTACTTAGTTTCACTGAAAACATTAAACTTTTTTGGGGAGGGGAGAGTCGACCATGTCATCCATTCATCACGCATGATTCATCTTCAACCACTGTATGGCAATCATGGTGTGTGCGTTACTGATTTGTTTTTGTGTCAACATATCAAAGCACTCATCAAAGCCAACTGTGTGAACAAGAATGTCTTCTTGCTCTTTTGCTAAGCCATACACACCGCCAGCTTGGCTCAAGTCGCACCAACCACAAAACAAACTGAACAATTGCGTCCCTCCACCTGGGCTGCTGTAATAATCATTGATGTGTTCAAGCGACATTATCTGACAGTTGGCCTCTTCTAATGCTTCTCTTACGGCCACTTCTGCAGGTGACTCACCGGCTTCAACAAGGCCGGCCACCAACTCCAACAACCAAGGGTTTTCATCGCCAGCCACATAAGGACCAATGCGAAACTGCTCAACCAGTGCAACCTGTCGCAATGTTTTATCCACCAACAATACACCCACAGCAGCTCGGTTATTCACCACTTCACGGACGACTTCACTAGACACCTCATCACTCTGATAAGGGTCGCCCTGACGTGCAAATAACGCGTGTTTTAAACGCACAGAGGTCACCGAAAGAAAGCCTCGAAACAAGCGATCCGAATTGAGTGTTTCAACATCTTTTTTTGAAAACATAATCAGGTGTCCTACATTACATGAAAGGAATAGTGGTTAACCTGATGACGGTCGATGCCAGTTAACGGCTCGTGCATGCGCATCCACCTGATCGACCACATCCAAGACCATTGCAAATAACGCCATGCGAATAACAACGCCGTTGTCCGCTTGTCTGAAAATAGCCAGATTAGGGTGTTCATTCAAATCATTATCAAGTTCATTGGCCTCGCTTCTAGAGTCTCGTGGCAAGGGGTGCATGATAACCGTATTGGGTTCACAGAACTGTGTGTAAATGCTCTTATTTAAGCGAAAACGTCCGCGGTATATGAGCGCTTCATCGAGTGAACCGAACCGCTCTTCTTGTATTCGCGTCGAATACACAATATCCACATGGGCAATATTTTCCTCAAGCTGATCGGTCACCGTCACCTGTTTGCAATGGTGGCGCAACTCATTCACCAGAGCTCCTGGCATTTTCAATTCACTCGGTGAAATCAAGGTAATCTCAACGTTCTTAAACAAACACAACAGCTTGCTGAGTGAATGAACTGTGCGACCGTGTTTTAAATCACCGATCATAGCGATTCTCAAGCCGTCAATACTTCTTTGCTGACTGAGCAACTCATTGCTGATAGTGTACAAATCCAATAAAGCTTGCGTGGGGTGTTCATTGGCACCGTCGCCCCCATTGAATACTGGCACACGACTCGCACTTGCAAATTCTGCCGCAGAACCGGCCAGAGGATGACGTAATACAATGACGTCCGAATAGCCGCTTAATACACGTGCGGTATCATACAATGACTCGCCTTTGGTCAGGGCAGATGATTCCACTCCCGTGGTTTCTCGAACCGTGCCTCCGAGCAAGTTGAACGCACAACCAAAGCTGACTCGGGTGCGTGTACTCGCTTCAAAAAACATGTTGCCTAAAATGGCGCCTTCTAATACACGGGTTATTTTTTCACGCTTTGCATATGGCTGCATTTTATCCGCCACCGCGAATATACGCTCAATATTTGAACGATCAAATTGCTCTGTCGATAAAATGTGCGCGCCCCTCATTGACCCGCCGTCGATTGGCATAACAGTTACTCATTGTGTCATGGTATGTGAGGGCTAATTTTGGGGTATAAGCCGCTTAGACTCAAGAGATTAAGCAAGTTTCTTTGATTGAACGTAGGCTATTCACCCTAACAAACGCAGCCGATATATGACTGCAATCAACATTATGGCTTTATTTGATACCCACAACCTGAATGCGTCTCGTGAGCCAACGTCAGTGTAAACGTCAAGGCAAACGGCAGATTATTGTATGTGCAAGCTTTTCGCTCAACATCAAAGGTGGCAATTTGTTGGTCGCCTTTCATTTGCACAAAACGCCACAGGGTACGCGGTGTCGACTCATTTTCACGAGGCGCGTCAACCGCCTTTAAAACCCCGGTTACATCACCTCTAATACCATTATAACGGTAACTGAACACACCTGAACCCTGGCTCACAAACACTCGACGACCCGACAACTCACCCGTCAAACACGGTGTTAGATAGCGCACCGCATGCGTTTTATTAACTGGAGGTACGTTTTGACACAACTCATGATCGGGTATTTTTCGAGTATACGGTGTGTTAACGCATCCGATTAAGAAACCAAACAGAATTGCACACAACCACCATGGTGACAGTTTTTTATAGTATTCAAGCATCGGCTTAATTTTAATTATTTATAATTGTAAAAGATCATTTTACCATTACTCACAGGAAAAGATACAATCCTGCTAAGTAACTTACGTTTAACTTACACTCTCGCAACGCTTACGTGTAATCGGACACATCGCCTTTACCGACACGCAATACCGTCACCTCGTCGTCCAAGCATTGCAACACCGAAGTCGGCTCCATACCGCAGTAACCGCCATCAATCACTAAGTCGACGTCTTTTTCCAGCACTTGACGTATATCATATGGGTCGGTCATTGGGTATTCATCGCCTGGCAGCTGCAACGTAACACTGAGCAGCGGCTCACCCAACGCCCCCAATAACGCCTGAGTGATACGGTGATCAGGCACGCGCAACCCAATGGTCTTTCGTTTAGGGTGCATGAGGCGCTTGGGCACTTCAGCCGTAGCAGGCAGCACAAAAGTATAAGCTCCTGGCGTCATTTTTTTCAGTATCCGAAACACTTGATTGCCCACGCGCGCGTATGTACCCAGCTCGGACAAATCACGACACATCAATGTGAAATTATGTCGCTCTGTCAACTCACGGATGCGACGGATGCGCTGCAATGCCTTCTTGTCTCCCGTGTGACACCCCAAGGCATACGCAGAATCGGTTGGGTAAACAATGACACCGCCTTGATGAATGATTTCAACCGCCTGCTTTAACAAGCGTTCTTGGGGGTTATCAGGATGTACTTGGAAAAACTGACTCATATTCGACTTAACAACTAATCGTTACATGGACAACACCGCCTGACCTTAGACGAACCTAATGCATTCAATTAAACAACCGCCAAACCGGTTGGCACTCACTCGGCAACTCGGGTACTTTGCCGACCGCACTCCATGGCATGTGCGGACCATGGTAGTCACTGCCACCCGACGCATGCAACCCAAACTGCTGACACAGTCGCGTTAAATAACGCGTGTCATCTGCGCTTTGTTGCTGATACACCACTTCCACCGCATGACCGCCCGCGCGTGCAAACGCTTGCAGCATCGCTTTGATTTTCGTTCGGGTCATCTTGCCATATTTAAGTGGATGAGCCAGCACCGACACACCGCCTGATTCTGAAATGACGCGAACCACATCTGAGTAATCAGGCCAATCGGTGTGCACGTATGCTTTTTTACCTTGAGCCAACCAGCGTTTAAACGCTTGTGCTTCATTACTGACAACGCCCGCCTCAACCAAATAACGCGCTATGTGTGGTCTCGTCAATAACCACGGCTTACACCCTGCGTGCGCTAACACACGGTCATATAACCCGTTCAGCAACAAGCCTTTTTCCAACTTAGAAACCATGCGTTCTGCGCGTTGTTGTCGCAATTGTTGCAACTTAGTCACCAACGACAACAGCGACGGATGACAAACATCAACGTTCAATCCCACAATATGAATGCTGTTTGAGAAATACGCACTGGATACTTCAATGCCACTGATCAATGACATGTCATGGTACATCACATCGCTTAACGCCGACAGCTCTAAATAGCCATCCAGCGTGTCATGATCGGTTAGCGCAAACAAATTCAACTGTTGATCCACCGCGCATTGCCACACATTTCGAGGGCTCAAGGTACCGTCCGACGCGGTGCTGTGTGTATGCAAATCAAATTTCATAAGTTGAACTCTTTACTCACTCGTGATGTTGCTCTGTCTGCACACAGCCTGATACCGCCTTACATTGCGGATACTCGTTGAAAGTATGCTCTGTTTAAGATTTAATAGCGGCTTATCATACAACACCCAATAGGTAAGCATGCAACAATTACTCGAATTTATCCCATTAGTTCTTTTCTTTTTGTCTTACTTTTCTAATGAGACGCTCACAATAGGCACCCATTCTCTCGAACTGGGCAACATCTATTCGGCCACCATTGTGCTGATTGCCTCTATGTTTGTGGCGCTGTTGGTTAACTTTGCCACCACCAAAACCTTGGAAAAACGCAACTTGGTAACGTTCTTAATTGTTCTGGTGTTCGGTGGTCTTACCTTGTTCCTGAAGAACAATTTATTCATCCAATGGAAGCCCACCATCGCCAATTGGTGCTTCGCGCTGGTGTTCATTCTTGGCCCGTACTTTACGAACGGCGAGCCCATCATCAAGAAATTCATCGGCGACAAAATACACATGCCCGATGACGTTTGGCAGCGAGTCACTCGCTTTTTGATCTTCACCAGCATTTTCTTAGGTCTATTGAATCTATATGTCGTCTACAATTTCAGCGAACCCACGTGGGTGAAATTCAAATTATGGAGCGCATTGGCATCCAGCATTGTGACCAGCGTGGTGATCATTTACATGGTCGCACCGCATCTGTCCACAGATTCACAGAACGATGCGTGACCCAATCAATAAACGCCATTAATCCACGATCACTCAGGTAGCTCACCATGTTTTATGCCATCATTAGCCAAGACGTTGCCAACAGCTTGCCCCTACGTGCACGTACTCGAGACGCTCATTTAGAGCGGCTGCAACAGCTCAAACAGCAAGGTCGCTTGCTGATTGCAGGACCGCATCCCGCCATTGATTCAGACGACCCCGGTGAGAATGGATTCACAGGCAGCCTCGTCGTTGCCGAATTCGACAGCTTAATAGACGCGCAAGAATGGGCCGACAACGACCCTTATATTGAGGCAGGCGTGTATGCGAAGGTCACGGTCAAACCGTTTAAGTACGTGCTACCGTAAACGGTCCTTTTAGCTCATTGATTATGTTATAATCTTTCGCAAAAATGAGCGCTGCTGTCTCCTCAATGATCAGGGAAAACATCATGGGCTCATTATCGACCTAACTCAATTTCAAATGACCAGCCATGTTTACCATATTCAAATTGACACTGATACTGCTCATTATGAGCCTAAGCCAGCACGCATTATCTCAATATCGCATCGTCACACGTGCGACACTCTACAGCGAGCCAAGCACCAGCGCGCCTGTAACTGAACGCAACGTCACGCCTAATACCAAAGTCACGATCATGAATCAGCGCGGCGGATTCAGCCTGGTTAAAACAGACCGCAACGGTCTGGGTTGGATACCCAATGGCAAAATCAGCAATCAAGCACCACGCCCAACGGCAGTGGCTCAAGCCAAAGCTGCCATCGCAGTCGTGAACAACGTAGCCGACGCCACCTCTGAACAAAAAACCGACCAAAAACAAGCCGTCATTCAATCCATTGAACAATCTCTTGCGACGAACAACATACCTTCTGAGCCTAAAACGCCAAAACAAAAAAACATCATGACGGTGCCGAGTTCAGACCCTTACGACCAACCGTCAGAGGAAGTCCTAATTGCACGATTAACACAAGAAAATAGAGAGCTGAGACAACAGCTAGAAACTTCTAAAAACTACATTCTTCAGTACAATGAGTCCACAGCGTCCGAACAACTTAAAAAAGAAAACAAAACGCTCAACGCACAAATGAACGATTTGAAGCTTGAAAACAGACGGCTCAATGAACGTAACATGCAAGGGTCTTTTATCTGGTCATTGATTATTTTCCTGCTCGGAGTCGCCATAGGCTATGCTATTTTTAAACGATTCACCGCAAAGCATAACGATAGGTAACCCCTGTTTATGACCACTCAACTAAGCATTAACATCAACAAAGTCGCCTTGATCAGAAACGCTCGCTCTGGCAATAACCCCGACCTTCTCAAGTACGCTCAACAATGCATTCAACATGGTGCTCACGGCATCACCATTCACCCCCGCCCCGATCAGCGTCACATTCGTGCAGACGATGCACACACACTCAAGCAACATCTTGAGGTTGAACTCAATATTGAAGGCAACCCATTTGAAAGCGAACTGCCCAGCAATCGACCTGATGTCAGTGATTACCCCAGTTTTTTAACACTAATCGAACGCAATCAGCCCGCACAGTGCACATTGGTGCCCGACACCCGTCAACAACTCACATCCGACCATGGATTTGATTTGCGCAAAGACGGTGAACGATTGGCACCTCTGATCCAGTCTTTCAAAAACCAAGGCATTCGCGTCAGTCTATTCATGGCTCCTGATACAGAGCAAATCACCTTGGCAAAGGACGTGGGTGCAGACCGTGTAGAGCTTTACACTGGCCCCTACGCACATAACTTTGATTGCGAAGTGCATGACAAGGCGCTGTTTACACAGTATCGTGACGCAGGGGAGTACGCATTATCCATTGGCTTAGGACTCAATGCAGGGCACGATCTCAACTTAAACAACCTTGCGTTTTTCAAACAGCTACTGCCAGATTTACACGAGGTATCCATTGGTCACGCATTGACTGTAGACGCGCTTAACTATGGTTTAAAAGACACCATTGAACGCTATTTAAGCTGCTTACAATAAGCCTCGACTTTTTACACTTAACATAGGCAATTGCTCTTTTGACAAAACTCACCCTCAGCGCCACACAGCATAACCTGAACACCAATCATTTCAGCCCCGCAGTGCTAGAGATCATCGACACACTGCAACAGCATCATTATGAAGCCTACATTGTTGGCGGAGCGGTGCGAGACTCCCTGCTCAACATCAGACCCAAAGACTTTGACGTGGCCACCAACGCCACACCCGAACAAATTGTTCGCTTATTCAAACGTTCCAAAATCATTGGGCGACGCTTTAAAATTGTTCACATATATAAGCGCAAAGACGTCATTGAAGTCACTACATTTAGAGGTTCTCACACGCGCAAACAACTTAAGCGCACTCAAACAGACGAAGGCTTATTGCTCTCTGACAACAACTACGGCTCGCTTGAAGAAGATGCGCAACGACGAGATTTTTCAGCCAATGCGCTGTATTACAACCCTAGCACCAATAAAATCATCGATTACTGCGGCGGATTCGACGCAATACAACATAAAACCTTAGCTATCATCGGCGATCCTGAAACGCGCTTTCGAGAAGACCCCGTACGCATGCTCCGCGCCGTTCGTTTGCAAGCCAAACTCCCCATGCAAATTGATAACAATACGTATCAGAAGATCTTGACGCTGCAACCACTACTGCAACAGGTACCACCCGCTCGCTTGTTTGACGAAATTCTCAAACTGATCATGAACGGTTACTCGCACCCCAGCTTTCTTGCCTTGAATGAGACAAATTTGCTCAACGAGCTACTCCCTGCCGCAGCGCACCATTTCAACAACAGCTCAGTGACGCAAGCGCTCTACACACAAGCTTTGATCAATTCAGATAAGCGTGTTGCCAATCACCAACCCATTACCCCCAGCTTTTTACTGGCCGTATTCTTATGGCCAGAAGTGCAATACAAGCTCGGTCAACTCGTACAGCAAAACCAACACATGCCCGCGCAAGACGCCTTGTCTCATGCAATGCATTTCACGATCGAAGAGCAGCATGCCACGTCCAGCATTCCAAAGCGATTTCAGAGCATGATACGCGAGATTTGGCAGCTGCAATCGCGCCTGACACGACAACACCAACACACAAAAAAAGCAAAAACCTTGCTCACGCACCCACGTTTTCGAGCCGCTTATGACTTTTTATTGCTGCGCGAAAGCAGCGGTGAAAGCGACTCAAACATCGCGCCCTGGTGGACCAGCTTTCAAGCAACGCATGCAGACATTTTAGCCGCAGCAAAACAAGAGCGCGCTCAACTCAATCAACAACGAGCTAAGAACAGAGCTCGACGCAATCGAAAACGTTGATCTCGCACACGCCATGAGTCATTCGTCATTCAACAACATTGCATACATCGGCTTAGGCAGTAATTTGGGCGAATCGCTCACACTGCTGACACAAGCAACAAGCACCATCGCTTCACACCCAGACATAACCTTGCAGCAATGCTCTTCGTGGTATCAAAACCCTGCATTAACACTGAGTGAGAATCCACTTCAATCCACTCCTCCTAACGACTATTTGAACGGCGTAATTAAACTCTCAACGCGCTTATCTCCAATTGAACTGCTCGACACCTTACAAGACATTGAACAACAGTATGGTCGAGTGCGCACCGAGGTGCGCTGGGAAGATCGAACACTGGATTTAGACATCTTGCTCTACAACAATAAGACGTTCTCTTCTGAACGGCTCACATTACCACACTCACAACTACACACTCGTGCGTTTGTCCTATATCCTTTACATGAAATTGAACCGCATTTGACACTCCCCGATGGTCAAAAACTCAACAATCTGATCCATCAAGTATCCAATAAAGAATTAGAAAAAATTGATGTTTCAAGCTAGTATGAGTGCCTCAAGACACAACGTTAAGAACCCTATTTATGCCTCAACCAAGTGACACCCACAACGTGGATCTTGATCAATCCCCGCGATTCATTGCAATTGAAGGGTGCATTGGCGTGGGAAAGACCAGCTTAGCCACTCGATTGGCTGAGACTTTAGAATCAGAGCTGCTGCTTGAAAAAGCAGAAGACAACCCGTTCTTGCCTAAATTTTATGTCAACAAAAAAGACACAGCACTGTCCACGCAGCTGTTTTTCTTGCTTCAACGAGCCGAGCAATTGAAAAGCTTGCGCCAGTCGGATTTATTTTCAGCTCAATACGTGGCCGATTTTTTAATCGATAAAGATCCTCTGTTTGCCAACATTAACTTGTCTTCCGATGAGTTTGATCTGTACAAACAAGTATTCGATAACTTAACCATTGAAGCGCCGACTCCAGATTTGATCATTTATTTACAGGCCCCAATCGACGTACTTAAAGATCGCATTCGCAGTCGTGGTCGCCGCTTTGAACAGCACATCGACACACGCTATTTAGAGCAAATCAACAAAGCATATAGCGAATATTTTTACTATTATGATGCATCACCACTACTCATTCTTAATGTGGCAGAGCTTGACTTTATTAACAACGAAGAGCATTACGCTGAATTGGTACAATATGCACTGACCATCAAGTCAGGACGTCATTATTTTAATCCCACGTTCTTTTCGAGTCAGGCCTAGGAGTTTGTCATGAGCGCACATAAGCCAGGAAAGTCGATTTCAATCAACACACTGCAAGCCATGAAGCGCAACGGTGAAAAGTTCACCTGCGTGGCAGCCTATGACGCGACGTTTGCCAGTACGCTATCTGCGGCTGGCGTACACAGCATTTTAGTCGGAGATTCACTGGGCATGGTGTTGCAAGGTCATGACAGCACACTCCCCGTCACCATTGAAGACATAGCCTATCACACACAGTGCGTGAAACGCGGAACCTCATCGGCGTTCATTATTGCTGACATGCCCTTTTTGACGTATGCCAACGAAGAAGACGCCTTAGCCAATGGCAAAACCCTGATGCAAGCCGGCGCTCAAATGCTCAAGTTGGAAGGCAGTCGCTGGCTCGCACCGATTATAAACAAACTCACCGAGCAAGGTGTCCCAGTCTGTGCTCACTTGGGATTAACACCCCAATCCGTTAACCTAATTGGCGGCTATCGCGTTCAAGGACGCGACGAAAAGAAAGCCTCTGAAATGCTGGATGCCGCATTGGAAGCACAACACGCGGGGGCTCGAATGCTGCTGCTCGAATGCGTTCCAAATGATCTAGCGAAACGCATTACCGAGGCGCTGGACATCCCGGTTATCGGCATCGGAGCTGGCTCAGACACCGACGCTCAAGTATTGGTATTGCACGACATGCTAGGGCTGAACCCATTTCCTGCACGATTTGTTAAGAATTTTTTGCAGGGAGAGAATCGAAGCATTTTTGACGCACTCCATGCATACGTCACCGAAGTCGCTGACGGCACCTTTCCTGCACCAGAACATAGTTTTGAGTAACATCGCTGCACACAGTAAGCTACGCAGGTCACGCAATAACTCAACATAGGCCATCTTGTGAACATATACACAACCGCCCACGAACTACGCCAAGCCATTGCAGAACAACGCAGCCATCTTGTATCTATTGGTCTCGTACCCACCATGGGCAATTTGCACGATGGACACCTGAGCCTCGTAAAGGCTGCAAAACACGCAGGACACTGGACCATCGCCACCATTTTCATCAACCCCACTCAGTTTGCAGCCCATGAAGACCTAGACAACTATCCGAGAACCGAAGAAGAAGATGCGCGTTTGCTGTGTTCCGTCAACTGTGATGCTCTTTTTTTACCGTCTGTCGACGAAATGTACCCATCTGGCTTGAACAACATCACAACAGTATCTACCCCTCAAATCACCGATCGCTTATGCGGCGCAAGTCGTCCAGGGCATTTTGATGGCGTCACTACGGTGGTCACTAAACTGTTTAACTTAGTCGGTCCTGACAGCGCGTTTTTTGGTGAAAAAGATTTCCAACAATTAGCCACCATTCGAAAAATGTGCATGGATCTCAATGTACCGATCGAGATCGTGGGCGTTCCCATTACACGCGCAGATGACAACCTAGCGCTCAGTTCACGCAATGGCTACCTGTCATCCGGCGAACGAATACTGGCACCTAAAATATACAGCGCATTATCCCAATGCAAAACTGCCCTGCTGTCCAAAAACTCATCGCACAGAGCATTAGAAGCGCAATATACGGAATATTTAAACAACCAAGGATTTCAAGTCGACTATTTCGAAATCTGCAATACAGCCACACTACGGCCCAGCACACGCGACGATACGTCACTGGTGATTCTTGCTGCAGCCGTTCTGGGCACAACCCGTCTGATTGACAACGTCACCCTGACATTGAATTAACCCTCAAAATACGTCATAATTTAAGCTCGTTACTTTAAGCACTGCGTGATCAACAGCAAGCCGTTTGCATCCATCTCAACAAACGAGTCGACGTAAGCCAAGAACGTGATCAAAGTAATTAATTAAGCGCTTTCGCTTACTGTATTGATAATGTAAAAGAGGTACTGAGATGCAATTAAACATGCTGAAATCAAAACTACACCGCGCTCACGTCACCCACGCTGTCTTAGATTATGAAGGCTCGTGTGCCATCGATGGCACACTATTAGACCTTGCTAATATTCGAGAAAACGAAGCCGTCACAATTTACAATGTGACCAACGGCGAACGCTTTTCAACATATGCCATTCGAGCCGAAGAAGGCTCTGGAATCATCTCAGTGAATGGCGCGGCCGCTCACAAAGCACAAGAAGGGCACTGCTTAATTATTTGCTGTTACGCGTACTTTACAGAAGAAGAAGCGGACTTGCATAAGCCTCGATTGGTGTACATGAACGAAGACAACACCGTCAGCCACACCAGCAACGTCATTCCTGTTCAAGTCGCCTAACACAAACAAAGAACAACACATCTAAAGCCATAAGCTGGTAATGATCGCATTGCCCGCTTATGGGTATTCAGTTCATTTTTTTATAACATTCGCTTCAATAAATTCACCCGATCCACCATGCTGTGCTTCATCACCGCACTCGCGTGCAAGCCAACCATACCCAACAACACCCATGGTAACACTTCATGTACTTGATGCGCTCGACTCGAAATCAACTCGTTTTACCCACAAGATTGAGGCAATGTAAGTCCAAACATATCCGTATCGTAAACCCACTGCAGATGACATAACATAACCGTTGACCGGCACGAGTAACATCAACACATACATCAGACGGTGGAGTATCGCGGATCCCTTCAACTGCCATGGCTTCGGTTTACGCCCCAACGACACCACAAATACTCGCACAAACCAAAAGAAAAACAGCAACATGCCGAACGATTTATGCCACGGATACAAGGCGAAATTATTCGGCACACCCTCTGATAATTACTGCATGTATCAGTCAATGGCAATCATTGAAAGTATCAATAAAGACATGCGTCAACGTATGACTCGAACAAGTAATGGCCATCTATGCTGTGCGCTTTAATTCATGCTGATCGTCTATATAACTTATTCATTATTATTTTTCTTATACCCCGGCAATTCGGGAAAGTCGTCTGGATACGCCTCTGCCGACGCACCATCAATCAACTGCATATTAGAGACCACCACAACCGACTCCATCCATTTTGCCGCTTTAAATTCCGAGTGCTGGCGACGCTGATACTCCAGTACCCCCTCAACATACAATTTGCAGCCTTTGGTTAACTTATGAGCGCAGTATTCAGCCAATTTATCTTTAAATACCAGCGTATGCCAATCCGTAATCTCACTGCTCTCGCCCTGCTCATCATACACTATGCGACGCGTTGCTAAGCTGAGCCGAAGCATCGCGCGTTGACTCGGGGTATAGCGGAGTTCTGGAACTTGACCAAGCCAGCCAAGCAGTAAGACTTTATTAACACCAAGCATCACAACACACGTTTTTAATTATCGTTAAAACGTCCATTCTATCGTTTCGCCATAAAAAAAGCCAAGTCATCGTCATGACTTGGCTTTTCGATCGGATCAAACGCTATTATTTATAGCTTGTGCAACGTCAAAGGCAACTTCTTAGGTCGAGGTAATGGCACCCAATCAAACTTCACCTGAAAGTCTTCAGGCAAGGTATAGCGGTTATTACGCAACAGCTCAAACATGAAGGTTTTTGTCAACATACGAGCGAAATGCATCCCTATGCACTTATGTGCACCACCACCAAACGGATGATAGCAATATGGATGCGTCTTATGCTCTTCTCGCCCTTCCGTAAAACGCATTGGGTCGAACTTATCTGGCTCAGTCCAGAATTTCGGATCGCGCTGGTTAAACGCAGCAGGCATAAACAAAATGGTGTGTGCAGGAATGCGATGACCTTCAATTTCACATTCTCTAATGGTGCGCCTCATGGACATCGGCACCGCAGGATGCAAACGCAATGTTTCATCAAAAACCAAATCTATGGATTTCAACTCATCCAAACGATCATAACTCAGCGAATCTGCACCCATTGCTAACACTTCTTCACGCATTTTTTCTTGCCACTCAGGATGCGTCGCCGTGTAATATAACAAGTGATTCAAGGTGCTGGTCGTAGTGTCATGCGCCGCAAACAGCAAGAAGAGAATTTGCTTACAAATCACATCGTCCGAGAAGTAATCGCCGTCTTCAGCTTTCTCTTGCGTCATATAAGTCAACATGTCGCGCATCTCTGTTGGGCGGCGCTCAGGAATCAAGTTTTTCAATACATCCAATGCAAAGCGCTTGCCTTTTTGACCACGGCCGTATGCGGTAAACGGAAGCTCTTTACGAATAATCCCCAATAACCCTTCATTAATGTGAATAAAGGCCGTATTAAACTTGTTCGCCAACGCCTTGTCATCCAAACCAACAAATACTGTCGATCCAACTTCAAGTAAGGTTTTTTTAACCGCCGGGAAAAACTCCATTTCCTTCCCTTGTCCCCAGCTTGCAATGTGCTTAGCCATGATAGGCGACATTCTCTCAACGTAGGTTTTCATTGAGTCAGTTTTAAACGCCGTTTGCAGCATGCGACGCTGGATTTTATGATCTGGCGAATCTTGACACAACAAGCCGCCTTCATAAAACACCGCCAACGTCTCTTTGAA
>JBCDEX010000018.1:0-14827 GCA_039178995.1 Pseudomonadota bacterium
GGAAAATGTCTAAACGCTCGGAGTACCTGCCCACAGCGGTACAAAACAGGAGTTGTGCGCACCTACGTACGTAGAGCCCTTACCACCTGCAGCACCTGGCAGCTGGTGCACAAGGACCAACCAAGGGGTTGGAAGTAGTCCTGTATTCACCCCAATGTTAATAAACACTTGGATCGCCAACAGCACTGCAATACCATACGCAAAATAGGCACCAAAAAATTGCTTTTTGGTTTCCGCTGTACGCGCAATCAACATCGTTTTATAAATAAGCGTCGAAAACAAACCAATCACCAACAACCCCCCCAACAAACCCATCTCTTCTGCCAAAATGGCAAAGACAAAATCAGTATGAGATTCTGGCAAATAAAATAATTTTTGTACGCTATTACCCAAACCGGTTCCAAACCATCCACCGGATCCAATTGCGATCAACGACTGTGTTAACTGATAACCGCATCCAAACACATGGTCTTTTGCCCATGGATCTAAAAAACACTCTAAGCGCTGCAAACGGTAATCCGCACTTACAACCGTCACCGCACCAATCGCACCGACCACAAATAACAAACCAAAAAAGAACGCAACCCGCACACCACTTAAATAAATCATACTCAAGCACGCAGCACTCAACACCACAACCGAACCAAAGTCTGGCTCAAACAACAGTAAAACAATGGTTAACCCCAGCACCATCATAGGTTTAAACATTCCCATAAACTGCGAGCGAACTTCCTCTTGTCGCCTTAACAAATAACTCGCCATATACATCAAGACACCGACTTTTGCCAATTCCGAGCTTTGCAAATTAAACACACCGAGATTCAACCAGCGATATGATCCGTTTACCTTAACACCAATACCTGGAACAAACACAAGTATCAACAACACAAAGCCGCCGAGTAAAAAAATCCAGCTGTTCTTTTCCCAAACTTCAAGCTTAACGTTCAATACCACGACAAAACCGATGAGCGACAACACCCAAAAAAACAATTGGCGCTTCATATGGAAGAATTCCGACCCATACTTATGATCGGCAAAATCGATAGATGCTGAAAACATCATCAACAAGCCCAACATACTCAAACTGAAAAATACAGCCAACAAGGTACGATCCAGATCACGGAACACATTAAACATGTCCACCCCCTTGCTGTCCAAGCTGCGTCACACAATCAATGAACACATCACCTCGGTGCTCAAAATTCTTAAACATATCAAAGCTAGCACATGCAGGAGACAACAAAACATAATCACCTGAGTGCGCGAGTTCAGACGCACGCTGTACCGCACTGTTCATATCGACCGCCATGTGATTGTCCACTGCGTCCGACAACACATTCATCAACTGAGGACCGTCCATACCAATACACACCACCGCACGTCCGAACCGTTTCATGGCACCGTGCAGCTCTGAGAAGTCAGCGCCTTTACCTTCTCCACCCGCGATCAAGACCACACGCTTATCGGTTAAAGCGCACAATCCATCAATGGCCGCCAAGGTCGCACCTACATTGGTGCCTTTTGAATCATTGATGTACATCACACCGTTAATTGTATCGACGTACTCACAACGATGCGACAAGCCTGTGAAACCCATTAATGCGTTAATGCTTGCTTGCTGATCCCAACCCATCGCGTCACTCATGGCCAACGCTGACAATCCATTAATTAAATTATGACGGCCTTGCAATCGCATGTCATCTGCATACAACAACACCGAATCGCCACGCATTAACGCAATACGTTTTTGTCCAAGATCACCGTCGACAATCGACAATCCATATTCGTTCATGTTTGGCTCATTGACGCCAAAACTGAGGTAACACGTTGATATTGAATCACTGGTCACGTTCGTCAATTGATCGTCTCGATTAAACACACACACATCCGCACTCAAATATACACGTTGCTTCGCATCAACGTACTGCTGATAGGAATCGTATCGATCCATGTGATCTTCACTGAGATTCAAAATACACGCGCATGCAAAGTTCATCGCAGGCAAACGCTCCAATTGAAAGCTCGACAGCTCCAACACATAGGCGTCGTATGCGTACTGCCCATCGACACACAACTCCGACCCGTTGGGGTCTAATAAATCCAACACTGGCAATCCAATATTACCGCCTACCGGCACACTTAATGATGCATGCTTTGCCATGTCACCTAACAAGCTGACCACGGTGCTTTTACCATTGGAGCCGGTCACAGCGATAACAGGACGTTCAACCGCCGCCATAAACAACTCAATATCACTGGAGACACTAACGCCTTGCTCAATCGCTTGTGCAATCACCGGCTCATGCAATGCAATGCCTGGGCTGATCACCAACACCTCGGCTTGCAATAACACATCCAGGTCCCACGCACCCCAGAATATATCAATGTCTGAATGCTCACGAACAAACTCAGACACATCGTTTACATGAGAGCGACTGTCTGCCATGGCAAATCGTGCACTTTTTTTATGTAAATGACGCACACAGGACATTCCCGTTTTACCGAGACCTAAGACCAAATATGTCCATCGCTTTGTTTGCATTACACCGTTCTCTTATTTACAGCCATACCCTAATTATGATGATTGATGCATTATCTCAATTTCAGTGTAGCCAATCCGAACAATACCAACACCACCGTAATAATCCAAAATCGAACAATTACTTTGGGTTCAGCCCATCCTTTCAATTCAAAATGGTGATGAATCGGCGCCATTCTAAAAATTCGCTTGCCGCGTAATTTAAATGACGCAACTTGCAAAATAACCGACATCGTTTCCAATACAAAAATTCCGCCCATAATGAATAGAACAATTTCATGACGTGTGATCATCGCGATGGTGCCCAATGCGCCACCCAATGCCAACGACCCCACATCGCCCATGAAAATTTGAGCCGGGTACGTGTTAAACCATAAGAAACCCAATCCAGCACCGACCAATGCACCACAGAACAGCACCAGCTCACCTGCACCTGGCACATAAGGAATACTTAGATATTCAGCAAACTCAACATGCCCGGCCAGATACGCAATACCACCTAGAGCTCCACCGACCAACACACTGGGTAAAATTGCCAAGCCATCCAGCCCATCCGTCAAGTTCACTGCATTACTCGAGCCTACGATCACCAACCAACCTAATAACACAAAAATAAAACCGAGATTCCAATCAATTTGCTTGAAAAAAGGCATCATCAATTGCGTTTCTGACGGCAATGATGCCGACACATATAAATATCCCATGGCCACAAATGCAATGAGCGACAACCAAAACATTTTCCAACGCCCTGGCAAACCTCGCGTATCTTTTTCCACCACTTTACGATAATCATCAACCCAGCCAACCATTCCGCAACCGAGTGTCACACCAAGTACTACCCAAACATAACGACTACTTAAATCACCCCATAACAGTGTACTGATTGCAATTGCACCCAAAAACAACACCCCACCCATGGTCGGTGTGCCTGTTTTAGCAAGATGCGACTCCGGACCGTCGTCGCGAACCGTCTGCCCCATTTGCAACCCTTGCAACTTCTCAATCAGCCATTCCCCGCACACCAGTGAAATAGTTAGAGCCGTTAATACACTTAGAATCGCTCTGAGTGACAAATATTGAAACACCCGAAATCCACTAACATATTGCTCTAGGAATTCGGCTAAAATTAATAACATGTACGCATTCTCCCATTACTTACGCTGTAATCTATTCACAATTTGATCCATTTTGGCAGATCGAGACCCTTTGACAAGTAACGTATGTTGTTCTGTCAATTGCGATTGAGCCCATTCAATCAATGCATCTTGCGATTCAAAATGAATAGCTTGGTCACCAAACGCTGTGGACGCTTGCTCACTCAACGAACCGACTGTCCACACCGCATCAATTTTACCGATTGCGTAATCACCACATGCACGGTGCTGTTCTTCCTCTGTCGCGCCCAGTTCGGCCATATCACCCATTACCAATACTCTAACGCCATCAAATTCTGATAAAACATCAATAGCTTGATTCATTGCTTGAGGATTTGCGTTGTAACTGTCATCAATCAAACGACTACCCGCAATTCCTTCGTGCTGTGACATACGGCCTTGTACGGCTGTAAACTGCTCTAACCCTGCGACAATTTTTTGCAACGGCATGTCCAAAGAACACGCCACTGCGGCTACTGCCAATGCATTAGAAACATTATGCGCACCAGGCACATTTAAGGTCACTCGCATTCGCGCTCCTAAACACAACAAATCAAACTCAGTGCTCAATGGATGCAAGGTGATGTTCTCAGCGTGCACATGCGTTAATGAGTTTTTGTCGACCAAGATTAAGGCATCATCTTGACTGTAGGTAAATACGTTCTCGATGGGTGCATTATTCAACCACTCTTCTGAAAATTGGCTGTCCAGATTAATCACACCAATTGATTCTGCGTTTAACTCATTGATAATTTCAGACTTAGTGCGTGACACGCATTCTAAATCACCAAACCCTTCGATATGTGCGGGCAAGGCATTTAACAACAAACCAACTTGAGGCTGAACAAACTCCATAAGATAGCGAATATCAAACGCTTTCGCCGCGCCCATTTCAACCACGGCAAATTGATACGAGTCACTCAAAGCAAGCAATGTTTTCGGCACGCCGATTTCATTGTTCAAGTTACCCTGGGTTGCCAACACCCTGCCGGCATGACTTAAGACACTGATCAGCATTTCTTTGCAGGTCGTTTTACCTGCACTGCCGGTTAAACCAACCACGATGCCAACAAACTGCTCTCGATTAAATTTAGCGACGTAACCCAGTCCAGATAGCGTATCGGGCACCACAATCTGAGGCACATTCACATCCATCTCTCGAGACACCAACACCGCAGAAACGCCTTGTTTCACTACATCCGCAATGAAGTCGTGCGCATCAAATCGATCACCGATCAATGCGACAAATAGATCACCATTAGCCACCTCTCTGGAATCTAAACAACAACGCTCGAGCAATACATTGTCACCCACCAAACGCGCATCGGGTATATAATTTGCTAATTCTTGAGCAGATACAGAGTTCACTTTGCGTCTCCGTTACTCAATTGAGCCAAGGCGTCTCTTGCTACCTGCTCATCACTAAAAAACGTTTTTTCGTTCAACACTTCTTGATAATCCTCGTGACCTTTGCCTGCTATCAACACACAGTCACCAGCTTCGGCATGCGCAAGCGCATAGTTAATGGCTTCTTTTCGATCTAAAATCTGCTGCACATGCTCACCGAAGCATGCTTGCGCAATCTCATCAACAATGACCTGTGGATCTTCACTACGCGGGTTATCACTTGTCAAGATCACGCGATCCGCATAGCTATCCGCCGCACATCCCATCAATTCACGCTTGCCTTTATCACGGTCGCCACCACACCCAAACACGCACCATACCTGCCCAGATGCCTTTTCTTTGAGTGTTTTCAGCACGTTATTTAAACCATCGGGCGTATGCGCAAAATCAACCAATACCGTCAGCGACAAGTCATTCTCGATGCGCTGCATTCTACCTTGCACAGGCCTGATATGACATACATTCTTAGCAATATCATGTGGTTTAAATTCCATACACAACATCACGGCAAACGACGCCACCAAGTTATAAATATTAAAATCACCGATTAACTCCGAGCCAATTGAGTATATCTCGCCAACATAGGCAACGTCTGCCTTCATGCCGTCTAACGACGACCTAAAGTTCATGACCCGCACATCCGCAGATTCTGAAAAGCCATAACTCAACACACGCACATCAGGCGCCACCGCAGCAATGAACTCTTGAGCGCACTCATCGTCCACGTTAATGACTGCGCATTCGACACTCTGCATCATGAACAGCTTTTTCTTAGCATCAATGTATGCCTGCATCGTGCCATGGAAATCCAGATGATCACGACTGATGTTGGTAAACAGCGCAATTTGAAACCCAACGTTACTAACGCGCCCCAACTCCAAGCCATGCGACGACACTTCTACCGCCGCATAACGCACCCCTTGCTCCACAAACTGATGCATAATTCGATGCATCAGCACATTACTAGGGGTGGTATTTCCGGTGTACACCAATTGCTCACCCACACCCCATCCAAGCGTACCAATCACACCACATCGATGTCCCATACTGCTTAACAATTGCTGTATATACGCGCTGCACGATGTTTTTGCATTAGTGCCCGTGATGCCAACTGCCGTGAGCTGATCACAGTCATACGCATAGTATACCCGCGCCACTTCAGAGGCCTTTTCTTGCAACCCCTCAAGCACCACTACCGGCGTATTACGATAGATATCGTGTCGACGCCAACGCGCACTCGACTCAACAAGCACCGCAGCCGCGCCTGAGTCAATGGCTTGATCGATGAAATCAACACCATTAAAATCGCTACCACTTAAGGCAATGAACAAGTCGCCCGATTGAACGTGGCGACTGTCCGAACACACACCACTCAACTCAACATCATTAAAAACCGACGCAGTCTCCGGCAAGAGGGTCGCCAATGTCTTGATCGTTTTGCTCATCGCTGAGAGACCTTAATAAATCGACCTGCTTCGTCAGGCTTTATGTTAAGCACCCGCATGGCACTCGCCGCCACACTGGTAAAAATCGGTGCCGCAACATCCCCTCCAAAATACTTACCCGCCGACGGCTCATCAACCATCACCGCAATCACTACTTTTGGCTTATTGCTCGGCACCAAACCGACAAACGAAGAAACGTACTGGTCTTCTGAATACCCTTTCTCGTTGTATTTATGCGAGGTACCCGTCTTTCCTGCCACACTGTAACCCGACACAACCGCCTTACGACCTGTTCCGCCTTCCAGCGTTACCAATCGCATCATATCCATCAAACTGCTTACATCTTTCTTCTTAAAAACTTTTTTAGAACGCTTTGGCTTGTCTCGTTTGATCAAACTGATGTCAATTAAATTACCTCCGTTGGCAAACACCGTGTACGCTCGAGCCAATTGCAATAAGGTCGTTGTCATGCCGTAACCGTATGACATAGTGGCTTTATCGATATTCGTCCACGACTCAGGCCTTTCAAGAACACCTTTTGACTTTCCTGGAAACTCCCCACCCGGATTCTGTCCAAGGCCCGCTCGCTTTAACGCATCCAATTGCAGCCCTTCTTTCAATGAGAGAGCAATTTTCGTGGTGCCAACTTGGCTCGATTTTTGCAAAATTTCAGCCATCGACAACAGCCCATAATCGCGTTGATCATGCAGTATTTTTCGACCCACTTTTATTGAACCAGGCGATGTATTTACTTTTGTAGTCGGTGTAAACGAGCCGCTTTCAAGCGCAGCCAGCATGGTAAATGGCTTAACCGTTGAGCCCGGTTCAAAAGCATCGGTGATCGCACGATTTCTCAATTCAGTCGGCTTAATGGACGATCGATCGTTCGGATTAACTGCCGGCTGATTGGCCATTGCCAAAACTTCTCCAGTCTTCACATCCAACACAACCACAGAGCCGCCCTTCGCTTTGTGTTTTGTCACCGCCGCCTTCAATTCTCGATACGCGAGATATTGAAGGCGCAAGTCAATACTGGTTTCCAGCTTTCCACCAGGCACTTCTTTATCCAGTAAACGCACATCTCGAATAGTGCGTCCTTTCAAATCTTTGATGACCTGCTTCCTGCCATTTTTCCCGCCCAACCATTGGTCATATTCCAGCTCTAAGCCTTCTTGTCCTTTGTCATCCACGTTGGTAATGCCTACCAAATGACTGACCACTTCACCCGCTGGATAAAACCGCTTATTTTCTTCCTCAGAGTAAACACCTGGAACGCTCAACTCTAGAAATTGACCGATCATATCAGGTGTAATTTGTCGCTTAAGATACGCAAACCGTCGATCCTTATGGCGTAAAATAAACACACCCAAATCGTGAGCACTCAAACCCAACAACGACGCAAGGTCTTCCCACTTTTTCTTGAGCCCTGCCGCGCGTTCTTCGTCTTTCGTTCGCGCTTTCTCTCCCGCTGGACCTTTTTTGTATTTCTTTGGCTTTTCCCGATTCATTAAGTCAAATTTATCGATGATTTTCTTAGGATCGGCAATCAAACTGTACAGCTTAGTACTGACCGCCAATGGTGCTCCATTGCGATCTAAGATCATGCCACGTTGCGCCGCAATCAATTCTTCACGGATGGTTCGACTCTCACCTTGTTTTTTCAGATATTCATAACCGTGTTCTACACCATCAATCACTTGCAACGTCGACAACCGAACACCAAGGACAATCGCCAAAAACAACATCCCCAGCAACACAAAATTATAACGAACGCCACCCATAGGTGCTGCTCGATATCTTTTTCTCGAGAAACGTGGCACGCGACTCATGGCGTCACCACTTGAACTTCGGATACATGAGGCACCTTCATGCCGATTCGCTGCGTCGCCAAATACTCAACTCGTGCGAGTGACGACAACGCACTTTCTTCTAAAACCAAACGCCCCCAACGCATCAGCAACTCACTTTCAACTCGCTTCAAACCTTCCAACTCATTAAAACGCTCTCTACTAACGTGCGAGCTATACACCAACGCAAATGACGACGTAATCAACGCAAACACCAACGCAATTTTTGGAACATTAATTTGACTCATGAGACCCTCTCGATCACTCGCATGATGGCACTGCGTGAACGAGCATTACGCTCGACTTCTTCTTCTGATGCACGAATGGGCTTACACATATTCTTTAAGGTTGGCTGATGCATTTGATCTGCTGTAATTGGAATGTAACTCGGCACGGCAACACCTTTCTCTTGCTCACGAACAAATCGCTTTACCATGCGATCTTCTAACGAATGAAAACTAATCACCACCAAACGACCCCCAACAGCCAACACATTAAGTGCACTGTCTAGAAACCGCTCCAATTCTTGCATTTCACGATTAACATGAATTCTAATTGCTTGAAATGATCGAGTGGCCGGATGCTTATGCTTATCTTTAAATGGCACAGTCTCATCAATTAAATTCGCCAATTGAATCGTCGTTCTTAACGGCTTATCTGCTCGCGTGTCTACGATTGCGTTTGCAATGCGCCAAGCAAACTTTTCTTCGCCATACTCTTTTAGTACTCGGCTAATTTCTTCGACACCCGCTTCTTCGAGCCATTCAGCTGCCGTCTGCCCTTGCGTGACGTCCATTCTCATATCCAAAGGACCTTCACGCATAAAACTGAAGCCTCTATCAGCCTCATCGAGTTGAGGTGAACTCACCCCCAGATCAAGCAATACGCCTTGCACACCCTCCTCAGTAGTGTGCGTTTTCACAAACTCCTCAATTTGCGAAAAACCGCCATGCTTGACCGACATTCGGGGTTCATTCACCGCCATCTCTGCCGCTACTTCTAACGCTTGTAAATCTTTATCGATCACAATCAACTGAGCGTTTACACCCAATCGACTGAGTATTTCTTGGCTATGCCCTCCACGACCAAACGTCGCGTCCACATAACAACCGTCCGCATCCGTGATAAGCGAATCCACCGCTTCCCTCAATAGCACCGTGACATGCACAGACAACTCGCTAAATCGAAAGCGACATCATTGACTCTGAGAGTTCCTCAAAATCATCTGCCACCTCATCTAACGCCAATTCTCGCTCCTTCACCCAAGCCGTTTCGTCCCATACTTCAATTTTTTTCGCCTGACCAAGCACCACGATTTTCTTATCCAGTGATGCAAACTCTCTCAGTACAGATGGAATCAAAACACGCCCATTTGAATCGGGCTCCAAATCACTCGCATGCCCCAAAATCAAACGCTTAAACCGTCTGGACTTAATATCGAGCGACGGTAAACTTTGCAACTGCTCTTCGACCGAGCTCCACTCATCCTCTGGGTATATGACCAAACAACGGCTTTGCACATCAATGGTACACACCAACAAACCAGCACCATCATTCGGCAAGTGCGCGCGCAACTTGGCAGGCAAGGCCATACGCCCTTTTGCGTCCATGTTGATGTTGTAAATGCCGCGTGTTGCCACAATAGCCACTCAATACCTGATTTATAAAAAGGGAGTCGATCCAAAAAAACCACAATAATCCACAAAACACCACAATTCCCCACATAAAGTGAATATGACACCCTAAACCTGACATGTCAAGAAAAAGAGGCTAAAAACAATGTAAATGCTCCGATCTGACGTGATCGTGTGAATCTTTAGAAAAGATAGATCTTAAAACAAGCCGGTAGGAAAAAAACTTAAAGCATTACATTAAGTTTTAGCGGCAAGCTTTGTGAGATAAGAGTGCACGACAATAAAGCACTATAATGAGTCAACCTATAAGCCGGGTTCTGTCGAGAACAGTCATTCATCTTGGGCGCTTGTCACCAAACACCTCATGCGACCCACCCAAACTCAGCACGGGACGCGCCATTGAGTTTCTATTTGGTCTTGCTCCAAGCGGGGTTTACCATGCCATGCCAGTTACCTGCCATGCGGTGCGCTCTTACCGCACCCTTTCACCCTTACCGACACACTCCTCATACAAGGCGTGTACAGGCGGTTTACTTTCTGCTGCACTTTCCGTAGGCTCTCACCTCCCAGGCGTTACCTGGCGCTTTTCCCTATGGAGCCCGGACTTTCCTCCATCAGCAATGCTGACAGCGACTGCTCAGTTGACTCGCCAACAAATTAACCAATTTGAAGGTAAAAGGCAAGAGAAATACACCGCTCATTACGCCACCAGCCAGTCGTACACATCTTTTTTATGCACGCCCGCAATCTGAGCCGTCAACAACGCCGCTTTCTTAGGTGGCAATTCCGCCGCTAACGCTGTCGCAATGTCTTTTGCTTCTTGACTCAAAACACCTCGCTCCTGCTTGACCTCAGGACAACCAGACACCATCAGCACACACTCACCCTTCAATTGAGCCGCATCTTCATTGACCCAGTCCAGCAATTCACGCAAAGAACCCAAACGAACCGTCTCAAATTGCTTGGTCATCTCTCGCGCAATCACTGCTTCTCGCCGCTCACCAAAGACCGACATCAAATCCAACAAACTATCAGGCAAACGACGCGGCGCTTCGTAAAACACCATGGTGCGTACTTCATCCGTCAGCCGAGTCAACACAGTCACTCGCGCGCCTTGCTTTGACGGAATAAATCCTTCAAAGGTAAATCGCTCACACGGAAGCCCGCTCACCGACAACGCAGCAGTAAGTGCACACACACCTGGAATTGAAACAACATCAATTCCTTCTATTTTCGCAGCACGCACCAAACGATAACCAGGATCAGAAATCAGTGGCGTCCCTGCATCACTGATCAGCGCAATCTCTGCGTCATCACGTAACTGAGTCAAAAAATACTCAAGTTCATGCGGTTTCGTAAAGTCATGATAAGAACGCATCGGTGTTTTAATGCCGTACGCACTCAACAATCGACCACTGTGCCTCGTGTCTTCGGCAGCAATCTGATCCACAGAGGCCAGTACATCCAATGCCCTCTGAGTAATGTCCTTCAAGTTACCAATAGGGGTTGCTACAACATATAACGTCATGTCAGTTCCAACTGTTAATTTAATGCTCATTATGCACAGCCATGAGAGCATGACAAATATCACATACACCGTCGCACGATCGACATAATCTCATTCATTCAATTTCATTAACAAACGCACACTGAGCATCATGAAAAATACGACTGCACACCATCACCCCCTCAAGCAGCATGCCATCATCAAAAACAACGGACTTCGTGCGGAACGCGCCGCACAACAGCTGGTGAAAGAACACAAACATCAAATCATCAAATTGAATTACCAGTGCCGCTTCGGAGAGATTGACATCATTACCCAACACAATCACACAATGGTCTTCATCGAGGTTCGTCAACGCTCCAAACAACAATGGGGGGGAGCAATACACAGCATCACTCGTTCTAAGCAATCGAAGATCATCCGTTGCGCAAATTACTTTATGGGAAAAAATCCGCATTTGGCGTATTTAAATGCACGCTTTGATGTCATTTGCTTCGAAGACACATTCGACGTAACACTTGCGACATGGATCGAGCATGCCTTCATGGAAGGCGAATAAACACCCATCTAATAATTCCCGTGGCAAAACAATGCATTCCATGTACACTGTGTGCATGTTAGAACAGATCGTTACACACTTTAACCAACACGTTGATCTCACATCACAGAGCATTGAGCTTCTGGCCGCTCCAATCCATGACAGCGCCTCGATGCTGTGCCAGAGCATGCTGACCCAAAATACCGTTCTGTGCGCTGGCAGCTTACACAGCACGCGTATCGCAGATCAATTTTGCTGCTACATGCAGCACCATTATCAACATGAACGACCTGCTCTGCCATGTGTGTCATTGTGTGATGTCGATACAGACCACTTGATCAGCAATCTCACCGCACTGGGCAAGCCAGGCGACAGTCTTTTGTTCTTCAAACACCCTGATTGCAACACCAACATCACTCAATTAATCACCACGTGCGAACAACTCAATATCCACGCCATCATTTGCGGCGGACTTCATGTCGCACAAAATAATTTTAAAAATACACAAAACTGTATTAGCATACCCAGTGAAGACGCAATGAGCGTAATGCAAGTGCAATACGTCATAATGCACACACTGTGTTCTTTAATAGACTACCAATTATTTAATCATCAAGGATAATCATGAAATACTTAGCCTTTAAACCCACTCTAAGCCTACTACTGATATGCGCATTGACTGTGCTCAGCGGGTGCAGCTCAATTGTGGCAAATACACACAAAGGAACCCTTGTAGAAAATGAAGGCGTCCGCACATGGGGAAGTCTAATTGATGATGGCGTAATTGAGAGCAAAGCCAAAATAAACATTCTAAACAGCAACCCGATCATGAGACAAGCGCGTGTCCGCGCCATTAGCTATAACGGTATCTTATTATTGGTTGGTCAAATCCCTAATCCTACCTTATCCGACGTTGCAATCACCGCGGTCAAAGGCATTCGCCACGTAAAATCAGTCGAAAGCCAATTAGAAGTTGCACCCAATATCACGCTCACGCGCAAAGCAAAAGACAGCTACCTTGCTGGTCGCATCAAAGTCGCCATCTCGCGCAACACCGACATCACCGTCAACCGAGTGAAAGCAATTGTCGATAACGGCAATGTTTATTTAATGGGACTGGTCAACAAGCAAGAGGCGCAGCTGGCAGTGAGTGCCGTATCGCAAGTACCGGGCATTGTTAAAATTGTAAAAGTTTTTGAGTACTTAGACTAAACAAGCATCCATAAAAAAGATCGAACCAATAGCCTACTTAACAACCGTTAACGTAGGCTTCTTTCTTGGTTTTCTAGAATCATCTTTATCAGAAGGAGACGAAGGAGAGGTCACATAGGAATTGTCAACCTCTGCATCAAAGGATGTTTGGAATGACGCACCTTCTCCGTTCTCTTTTGCATAAATACCGCGAATCGAATGAACAGGTACTTCAATGTAGGTTCTTTGACCTGAAAATCGAGCAAAAAATGTAATCCACTCATTACCAAGGTTTAACGCCTCAACTGACATGGGTGAAATATTGAGCACAATTTGACCATCTTGAACATGCTCTTGCGGCACACTCACACCTGTTAGCGTCGCATCAACAAGCACGTGAGGCGTACATGCACTGTCGACAATCCAATCGTAAAACGCACGCAACAAATAAGGTTGATTTGATACCATATGTAAATCCTTTAAATACAAATATCCAGACTAACTTAAAAAGCGTTCACTCATTCTTGAGCTAACGACAAACCAAATACCGCTTAGAGCAGCTCCGATTCGTATTCTGACAAACTTGCCTGAAACGCTTCGCGCTCAAACAAACGATCACGGTAAGCAAACAAGTGCTTGGTCTTCTTTGATGAGCGAATGGTGACACCCAGCGAGCCCAGACGCAACAGAATAGGCGCCATGCAGCAGTCCACCAAGGTGAACTCATCACTCATAAAATACGGCTTTTCCGCAAAGATAGGTGCAATCGCAGTCAAACTGTCTTTCAAATCTTTCTTAGCGACCTCGACTTCTTTCGCTTTTTTACTGCGCTCGATGATATCAACCAAGCCACACCAGTCTTTCTCAATACGGTGCATCAAGAGCCGGCTCTCGCCACGTGCGACAGGATATACCGGAAGCAGCGGCGGATGAGGAAAACGTTCATCGAGGTATTCCATGATAATGCGAGAGTCGTAGAGCGCTAAATCACGGTCAACCAATGTCGGCGTGTCATTGTATGGGTTTAACTGAGTCAAATCTTCAGGCTTTTTGTTGCCCACCACATCTTCAATCTCAACCGTAACGTCTTTTTCGGCCAATACAATACGCACTCGCTGACTGTAATGACTGGTTGGATCCGAAAAAAGCAACATTGAAGACCGCCTTGTAACAACTCCCATAGAACCACCCTTATCCATTAGTGAATGTCTTTCCAGTATTCACGATTAAGCAACAATACCCATACAAGTAAAAATGCTAAGAAAAACATAACACGCACACCAATGCTCTTACTTTTTTCAGCCACTGGGTTGCCCATATACGTTAAGAAATTCGTCAAATCATACGCTTTTTGGGCGTATCCTTCTGTACTCAATAGCCCCGTACCTTCCACATGCCGAACACGAGCACACGGCTGCGTAAGATCGTCTTTATACTCACCTGTATCTTTGTCTTTTTTCAAACCACCATTAGCCGCAACAGCAATGGCCGGCAGACATTCCTGGTCGCCTTGTAATTCTTGTAATACATGAGGCATGCCCACGTCTTTAAACACCAAGTTATTA
>JBCDEX010000019.1:0-14638 GCA_039178995.1 Pseudomonadota bacterium
CCAAAATTCTCGAGCAATCAACGCAGCTACATCACCGTCGCAATCGGCTGCACAGGTGGTGTGCATCGGTCTGTGTATCTGACTGAGCGTTTGAAAGCATGGTATGTCGTCAACCACAGTAACGTGCAAATTCACCATCGTGAGTTAACCAACAAAGGAAAAAGTTAAGACCGTGACAACGCATTAACTTAGATTCGTTTTACCCCCACACTTGTTGTGATTTGTATGATGCGACATAATGGCGCATCAATAAGTGAGCTACGCATGAATCATCAGCATCAGACTCAAGAAGCGTTCGAGATTTTCAGCGCGGCCTTCCAAACGGGTCGCTTGAAGTCTCTGCAAGGCATGCTGAATGATCTCTCGCCAAATCACATCGCTCACTTACTCGAGTCCTCCCCTCCAAAACTTCGTGAAAATTTGTGGACACTGATTCATGAAGAGCATCATGGGGAGATCATTTCCCACTTAAATGAAGACATTCAAACCGATTTTCTTCAAGGCAAGAACGCACAAGAACTCGCTGAGTTAACCTCCAACCTCGACTCAGACGACATCGCTGACATTTTACAGCACTTGCCCGACGCCATCATTCCTCAAGTACTCGCGTCCATGGGCAAACAAAATCGACAACGCATTGAGAGCATCATTCATTACGATGAAGACAGTGCGGGTGGATTGATGAATTTAGACACCATCTGCATTCGTCCACGCCTCACGCTGGAGGTTGTGCATCAGTACCTACGTCAGCTCGGCGATATGCCGGCCTCTACCGACAGCTTGTTTGTCATCAATCGACGCAACCAATTTGTGGGGCTTCTACCGGTCAGCGCCATTTTAACCTCGGATCCTGACAAAACCGTTGAAGAACTGATGGACACCGACATCAAAAGCATTGAAGCCAGTATGAGTGCCAGTGAGACTGCGCGACTATTTGAACGTTACGATTGGATTTCTGCACCTGTGGTCAGTACCGATGGCATGTTGCTTGGGCGAATCACCATTGATGACATCGTTGACGTCATCCGTGACGACGCAGATCATTCTCTACTCAGCATGGCTGGATTGGATGAGTACCAAGACACCTTCTCGCCCGTTATTAAAACGTCTTTAGACCGTGCTATTTGGCTGGGCCTTAATTTACTGACCGCCTTTTTTGCCGCCAGCACCATCAAATTGTTTGAGGACACCATTGAAAAAGTCGTCGCCCTCGCCGTATTACTGCCGATTGTCGCTGGCATGGGCGGCGTTGCGGGCAGCCAATCATTAACGGTCATCATTCGAGGTATGGCGCTGGGGCAAGTGGTGCCACAAAACAGGCGATGGCTGATGCAACGTGAGGCCTTGGCGGGCTTACTGAATGGGTTGATTTGGGGCATCGCGGCAGCCGCCATCACCGCACTGTGGTTCAATGATTTGAACATGGCTCTCATCATCGCCTTAGCCATCATCATCAATTTATTGGTGGCCGCTTTAAGCGGAACGTATTTACCCATTTTATTTAAACGACTTAACATTGATCCTGCGCTTGCAAGCAGCATGGCATTGACCACCATCACAGACGTGGTCGGCTTCGCATCGTTTTTGGGATTAGCCACTTTGTTTTACGGATAAGCAACCCACTACATGAAATACATCATCACCCAAAACGACATTGACAAGCTGATCACCACCAGTGACGATGACGAAGAGCTCAGTAAATCACAGCTAAAACGCAACATCCAAGTATTGCATCAATTTGGTGGCGCGTTGGAAATGCTCAGCGCTAAAAATTTGAAAAAAATGAACCTGCCCGACATTGTATTAGACGGACTGCTGTCCGCAAAAAAAATGCAAAGTGACAACGCAAAAAAACGCCAATTTCAATACATCGCAAAACAACTGCATAAATCCGATGTCCAGGCCATTTTCAAACAATACATTGACATCACACAGCCCGGTGAAAAAAATAAAAAGGAACTGTTTCAGCTGGAACGCCTGCGAGACAAAATCATTGCGCAAGGTGACGAGGCCATTGGAGACGTACTCATGCGATACCCAAACGCAGACCGTCAAATATTACGTCAGCACATTAGGAGCATTCAAAAAGAAATCAAACTCGACAAACCGCGAGTACAGCAGCGCAAACTATTTAAATACTTACGTGAGCTGGGAAATATCTAAACTAACACGCTTCGCCACCCTCACTGAGTGACGTACGCTGAGAATGTATTAACGGCGACTGAAATAACTCAAACAGGCCGTCAATAAGGTAAATAAAACAAGCGCTGGGACAAAAATAGTCAGCCCTAAGATGGCAAAGTATTGAGGCGATTTGGTCAGGACAATTAATAACGATTCATCATACGCAAACGTCCACGTAGCACCTGAGGTAAACAGCACTTCGTGCATCAGCGTAAAGATCGGATCAAACCCAATGATTAAAAAGGCAGCAATCACAGCCGCTACCGCGACGCTAATACCGCCAAACAAACGTCTTTGAGACGGCCATGTTACACGCTTTGTCATACTTAAGACGATCAGTATCAGCGTCAAAATACAACTGAGCACACCCACCCAAAAGAACTTTGTCATCAAGTTGGCAACATCGTATAAATGCGATATTTCACTTTCATTCAACAATGTATTGATTGAATCACCACTTTGACCGTAGTAATTAATGTCTTCAAGACCAATACCGTGGTGATGAATGGACGACACCAACTCGGAAAACACTCGTATGTGCTCTTCTGAACCCACCGTTTCATAATCCATTTTGTCTTGATTACGAATCGCGTACTTTTTGATGTGCTGGTCCATGTCCAAGGAATGATAAAAATCAGAATAAAAGTAATCGTTCACTGCATTCACTTGCCACGAAAAAAAAGCACTGCTCAGCAACACGTTCGTCGTCATAATCAACAACAATGTGAACTTAAACAATGCGCTCATAAACCCTCATTCTGATCCAGGATAACGGACCATCAATTACCAAGCAGGCGGTGGAGTAATGCTCGCTGCATTATCAATTAAGAATTCCAAGCCATTAACGTATTTAGATTCATCAGACGCTAAAAACACCACCACGGATGAAATTTCTTCTGGCTCACACATGCGCGCATTGGTGTTGTCTGACATATTGTCAAACATCGCTGAGATTTCTTCTGCGGACGCGTCTGGGTTGCCCACAACCATTGGCGTCTTAACACCATCTGGGTGGATCGAATTAACGCGAACACCGGTTTTCTTTTCTCTGCACTGCACCGCTAATCCTTTGGTCAGCGCATTCACAGACCCTTTACTTGCGCCATAGGCAATGGTCAATGGCATGCCTTGAAGTGCTGAAATCGATGATACATTGACGATGGAGCCCGACTTCTGCTCTTCCATCAAAGGCAGTACCGCTTTACAACCCAAGAATACGCCACGTGAATTCACATGATGCAATAAATCCCAGTCCTCGACTGTGGTTTGATCAAAGTCGATCATCTTCAAAATGCCCGCGTTATTGATTAACACGTCGATTTTTCCAAATTGGCTCACCGCAGCATCCACTACTTTTTCCCAATCCGCTGCTTCTGCTACATTGTGCTTCAGTGTGATCGCCGAGTCGCCGTATGTGCTCGCTAATTCATCTAAGGCATCTTGGTTCAAATCGGTCAGCACCAATTTTGCACCTTCGTTCGCAAGTAATTTCGCATGAGAGCGCCCCATACCACCTGCTGCACCGGTTACGATGCACACCTTATTATCTAATCGACCCATGATAAATTCCGCCTGTAATTAAGTTATTTTTGGTTAATGTGGTGCGCTAGCACGTTGCCCGCGCGTCGACCCGAAAACACACAATCGGCGATCGACAAACCACTTACGTACATGTTTGACGGGATACCAACCGCCGTTCGCCCTGCGGCAAATAATTTTGGAATGTCCACACCGCGCTCATCTTTCACCGCACCTGTTTCTTCATTCACTTCCAGTCCACCTAATGTAATCGCGGGCAACGGAAAGAATTGACTGTCAATGGACACATTCAAGGCATAATATGGGCCGTTATCAATCAGCTGAGTAAACTCTTTGGATTTACCCATGGCATCTTCTGTGCCATTTAAAATAGCCTCATTGTACTGCTGTACAGTGGCTTCTAATTGATCCGCTGGCACGCCCATCTTTTTCGCCAACGCCGACAACGTTGCACCTTTCTTAGAAGCAAACAGCATGCATAAATACGCAGGGAACATTTGGAATAACCACACTTTCGTTGGCAGGCTTTGCATGTACGCTTGCTTCAGCATTTTTTTATTTAAAATCACATAGCCTTTGCCGTCATTGTCTTCACACATCGCACGGCCAATCACCGCACCATAGCACTGCTCATTTACAAAACGCTGCCCTTGCTTATTCACCACAATGCCTTGAGACCACGCAATCGGTGGATTAATAAAACGCCATGCCGACACATTGCTCAAATGAGCCGACGAACCGCCCACTGTTTGTCCTAATCGCAAACCTGATCCGTCTGCGCCGGTTGTGCCCAAACCCATGGCTTTTTTGTATTTCGGTGCATAATGTTTCAACATGGAACGGTTCATCACAAACCCTCCACAGCTCAAAACCACCCCTTTATTCGCTTTAACATAGATTGTGTCAGTGCACTCTTTTTCCATTTCAAGTACCTGTTTTCGGTACTTCGCACTCATAAACGGCAAAAACATTTTGGCCTGGTTCATCCACTGATAATAACGTGCGTGCTTAGAACGGTGTGGTTTTTGAATGGTTTTCAGCTCAAGCCCAATGATGACTTTATTTTCATTAATCACAAAACGTGCAACTCGAGATTGCAGCTGCATACGAACGCCTTTTTTAATCGCCGACTGATGCAATGGGCGGTACAATGCGCTTCCCGACAACCCTTTGCCAAATGCTCGATGGCCTCTAGGTGCCGGCGTTGCTGTTTGACTGTAGCTCAGCACAGACTCATTGCCTGAGTAATAAAAATAATACGGCTTAGCGGGATACGACGTTTTAATCGGGGACAAAGTCGCTCTGAATTCCACCCCATTGTCTTCTAAAAAATTTAAATCTTTGACGCTGTTATTACAAAACCGCATCAACGTGTCGTCACTGACAATGCCTTGAGTTTCTTGTTTTAAATACTCAAACATGTTCTCAGGGCTGTCATCAAACCCTGCTTCTTGTTGAATGCGCGTACCACCACCTGAATAAAATACACCCCCGCTCAACGCCGTATCGCCACCGCCCACATAACGATCAATACCGATGACATCACAGCCACCGTCTTTGGCTTCAATCGCCGCACTGATACCCGCAGCACCTAAGCCAACCACCACCACATCCGCGGTGTCAGACCATGTAATCTCTTCTTCATTTAGGATAACGAGCGGTGCTTCAATGGAGGAAGACCAATTTGAATCATTTGGATACATCATGGGCAGAAGGTTCTATTTGTTATTAAAAAGAGGCTCTATTTTGCGTGAATTCAAGGGCACATTCAATCTCTTTATGATTAACGTATTTAAAGGATACTGGCGACTGATTCAGTCGCTTATCATCGCAATAAAAGATTCTATACACTGCACGATTCTTGGTATCATACGCGTTCGATTCGATCACTCAACACGACATGAGATCTCGCCATGGACTTATTTAAAGACTTTCACTTTGAAGCCGCTCATCGACTGCCCTATGTCGAACCAGGCCATAAATGCGGTCGACTGCATGGTCACAGCTTTCAGGTCAGAATTCACGTGAGAGGCGATGTCGACTCACACACCGGCTGGGTGATCGACTTTTCAGACATTAAGACACAGGTTAAGCCCATCATCGCGCAACTTGATCATTACTATTTGAATGAGATCGAAGGGCTCGACAACCCCACCAGTGAGCGAATTTGCGAATGGATTTGGGCGAAACTAAAGCCACAACTTCAACAGTTACATTGCGTAGAGCTGCGTGAAACGTGCACCAGCGGCTGCCGTTACTACGGTAATTAACATGCCGAAAACGGCTACACGTTAACAAAAAACTTAAGAAAGACTACTAACGAACTCGTTAACGTCGAGTGTAGGCAAGGGTTTCAACGCAGTAGATGCAGTACCAACGTACAACAGCGCGACAATGGCCTCATGCGATGCCAACGCAAATGTGTGTCGAGCCAATTCAGAGCGTGATAAGTCGCCTGTACGCCAAATCGCCTGATAACCCAATGCGTGTAATGCCAACAGCATATTCTGTGCTGCAGCACCCGCTGACAATATCTGCTCCGACTCAGGGACTTTTGGATGCTCTTTAATGCACACCACCACCGCAATGACCAACGGCGCTCGCTGCCCTTTCGCGTGAGCGCTGTCGATTTGTTTTTGAGTTAATGTCGCCTGACCTTGCTCAAGTGCTTGTTGTCGAGTGTACTGCACAAATAAGTCAGACAACGCATTCAAACCATCTCCAGAAACGCTCACAAATCGCCACGGTCTTAAGCGTGCATGATCCGGAGCCCTTAATGCAGATTGAAACACCAATTCCAGCTCACGTTCTGACGGCATAGGTGTGGTCAATTTGGCACATGAATTACGGGTTGTCAGACACTCCAGTGCCGTCATGTCACTCATTGTTCGTGTCGGCCATTACCTCGTGTTGATTGACGCATACCAAATGCCATCAACAACATCAGGAGGTAACCAATCGGAAGCGACCCACCCGATAAGGAATCATCTGAACCAGGCTCCGTTGGCTTAGGGTTACTACACGTAGATGGGTTGATGGTGCAATCAATCCACGACGCGTAGGACGATACTTTGGTGTACACACCCGGTGCAAACGGCGCTGCGCAACGCTCACCACCAAAACTCACAATACCCACTTGAACCGTTTGTCCAGATTGATCAAACACTAATGGACCACCGCTGTCACCTAGGCAAGAGTCTTTGCCGCCCGTTCTAAACTTACCCGCGCACAATTGTGAGCTCGACAAATTGAAACCTGCATATGCAGAGCGACACTGAGCGTCAGACACATGATCAACCGTGACTTCCATCAAACGTGCTGACAGACTTCCTTGATCATTTGTATCCGTCAATCCCCAGCCCATCACGTTAAAAATATCCACGGAAGAACCCGATTCATAATCGGCAACAACACCATTCACACCCGCTAACGGTATAGGCGTCACCGCTAAGCTGCTGCGTTTAATTTGAATCAACGCAATGTCATTGGTGTAAGTGGCAGCCGAATACGACGGATGTTTAACAATCCGTGTCGCGGCCACAAGAGCCTCATTATCCGCTTCATTTCCAAGTGTGAAATCACTCACTCGAGCAAATACTTTATTGTTTGCAAACACGGTGCCTTGACCGTCTTTTACAACACAATGCGCGGCCGTCAATATCCAGTCTTGCGCAATTAACGTGCCACCACATAATGCAAACGTGTCCAAATCATTTTGAAAGAGTAAACTCACCATCCATGGATAACGGTTTTCATTATCAACCGAGACACCACCAATGATTCTCGGTTGAATGTCGGCGACACTCACATTCATAACGCAACATAAAGCAATGGTTGACAACCATAAATACGTTTTTCTAAACATGTAACACTCTCCGAGTTATATTCATATTATCCGTCCAATAGATGACTCAATATCCATACCAATCTTGTTCAGTATAGTGCCTATAAGGCATTTTGTTAACATTCTCACCTACTCCAAACACCCTAATTCATCGTCACGCCTTATTGCATGGGCGTCGCCAGCTGCATTGGATTTCAAATATCTCCGCAACACCGTGTTCAACCCATACATCTCCCACCAGCAGCAGCGTCGACCCATAATACATCAACGGTACTTTAGAGCGCCACCAAGGCGGAACCTGATACTCTTGAAACAACTTCTTCAACGTTTGTGAGTGCGTGCGTGTCGCAGGATGAGCGCGCTCTCCGCCCTGCCGAAACTGCACCGTCAAAGAGTAAGTGCCTTTATCGGATGCCCACTCCTTAAAGTGTATCGGATCATAGTCAATGCAAAGCTCGCCAACCTGATCAATAAACACGCGTTCAGCGCGTGCAATCTCAACGGTCTGCTGTTCGTCAAACGATGCACTTACATTGGAACGATGCACATACATTCGCCGAGCATAGCATTCGTATATCATTTGCTCGGTGTCATTGACCATTTGTGATTTCGACAACAACAACTTAGAAAAGTTCTCATCGACCAATTGATTTAACTGATGTCGGTTAAGCGCAACACCGAACGTATGCTGGCTCCAGACTCGTAATGCGTTCTTTTGACGTGGCACAGAGAGCGCTCGTAACGCATCCAGACACACGCTGTCATCGCCCCAACGATCGTGCCTCACATCCAACCTACGTAAATCATCGTGGGCGACTTCATGACTCAACACGGTGCTTTCAGCGAGCCACGCCACGCTGTTACTCACATTGTCGAGCACCTCAGGCCAACGCGCTTCAAACAGGGGGATGAGGCCATGCCGCAGGTAATTTCGATCGAATTGCATGTCCTGATTGCTTGGATCGTCCTGCCACGTGACAACATGATACCTTGCATACGTGTGTAATTGCGCCTGAGACAGCCTCAATAGTGGTCGATAAACCCTGATATCTCGGTTCGGCGTCAACGAACGCTCCATGGGTATCGCCGCCAGCCCTTGCAATCCAGCGCCGCGCATCAGACGCAGTAGCACGGTTTCAAACTGATCATTGGCATGATGCCCTTGCAGCAAGACATCGGAATTACTCAAAACTCGCTCATAGGCCGCATAACGCGCCGTGCGTGCCGCACCTTCAAGCCCTAAACCGGACTCAGACGCCACATCCACGACCTCAACGACACAATCAATGTCGTACTCTGCACAGCGCGCCACGCACTCATCCGCCCATGCTATGGATTCCTCCGACAATTGATGATTGATGTGCAACGCGCTGATTGGTGGAATACTCGATTCATTCTGGTAGGAGGTATCGGTCGTATGAACAGATAGTTTGGACTCAGACTTCCAACGAAGCAACGCATGCAGCAACACGCTTGAGTCAAGCCCACCACTCAGGCTCACCACCCAGCGCGACGCATCGGAATGCTCAGACAGCAGCACATCAAACGCGTGATTTAATTCTTGCTCAATGGAGTCAATACTCACGACAATCATTCATCCACATAATTTGAGGGACGTGCAACGGGTTAATATGTGCCATGCCTTAGCGAGTCATTACCGTCGCGAGATCTCACTCATTACGCTGCGTAGACTGTACTCAGTAATCACGCACCGAATGACATCAACCGTTGATAACGTTTTTCTAACAAATCGTCCATTGGCGTGCTTAATAAACCGTCTAATTGAGCACTGAGATATTGTTTAATGTCAAAGGCAATCGCTTCAAGGTCTCTATGAGCTCCGCCCATCGGTTCTTGAATCACATCGTCAATGATACCCAGCTCTTGCAACACGCTGGAGGTCACGCCCATCGCTTCAGCGGCATCAGGGGCTTTTTCTGAGGTCTTCCAGATGATGTTCGCACAGCCTTCAGGCGAAATGACAAAATACGTCGCGTACTGAAGCATGGCGATTTTGTCCGCCACTCCGATGCCCAATGCCCCGCCTGAGCTTCCTTCGCCAATCACGATACTGATAATGGGGGTATTGAGGTGCGACATGGTCGCCAGGTTTTGCGCAATCGCCTCGGAAATACCACGTTCCTCAGAGTCGATGCCTGGGTACGCGCCCGGTGTGTCAATAAAGGTCACCACTGGCAATCCAAATCGCTCTGCCATTTCCATGAGACGCTTGGCTTTTCGATAGCCTTCGGGTTTGGGCATGCCGAAATTACGCGTCACTTTTTCCGTGACACTGCGCCCTTTTTCTTGTCCGATAACCACCACCGATTGACCGTTCAAACGCGCCAGTCCACCGATAATCGCGTGATCATCCGCAAATTGACGGTCGCCATGCAACTCATCAAAATCATCAAACACATAAGGAATGTAATCTTTCGTGTAGGGGCGTAACGGATGACGCGCCATTTTCACGATATCCCAGGCACTGAGCTTATGGAATATTTTTTCTGTCAGTTTCTGAGACTTATCCTTCAATCGTTTAATGTCGTCTGCAAAATTAACATCTTGATCGTCCGTCACCAACTGCAATTCTTTAATTTTCGCTTCCAGTTCTGCAATCGGCTGTTCAAAATCTAAATAATTTGGGTTCATACCATCGTCATCTTTAATTATCGTTATCGCAAAATTCTAACACATCCAGAACAATAGACCAGCTCGCTAATCTTGGGGAACAGGTAATCCAGTGGCCCATTCATAGAAGAAATCGGCCGGTTTTCCATCCGCCTCACGCAAGGTGTTCGGCAACTTAAATGTGGCATTCACTCGTGACAAGACATCGTCTCCACAACGTACCACCCCTTGAGTAAATGCCAATGTTCGAGTGGTCTTCAACACCTGCGTGTCGGCCCAAATAAAGTCCCCAGGCTCCGCAGAGGCCATGAAGTCCATTGTAAATCCAATGGTCGAAATACCCGCAAATGAATTCAACGAACAACACACCTCGGTACTCAACGCCATATCCATGAACGTCATATATAGGCCTCCGTGAGCCGTACCCATATTATTCAAATGGTGCTCTCCAATCAAAATACCCATGACTAATTTGTTATCACGATAACTTAAATAAAAAGGCTCCAATGACTTGCTGTACCCTGTCATGCTAATAATCGGCTTGAAATGATCCGGAATGACTTTTTTAGACATGTAAAACACCTTGTATATAAACGCAATAAACCACTATATGTAATTAAGAAAGACGCTGTCATTTGAAAGACGTAACGTCAATTGGTCAATGAGCTCGTCCTTAGGAGACACACGCCACTCCGCACCCAATTGCACGGTGACTTGCGTATCATTCATCTGACACAGTAACTCAATGAGCACCCCCGACTTAGTGACACTGGCAGGCAATTCGGAGACAGAGTCTTGTTCAGCGCCAATGTGCGATGTGTATGGCGACGGCACCCATTTAAACGGTGATATAACGTCACGCAACTCATCCACAAACGCTTCCTCACGCCACGTCGATTCAGGCAAGATCAATTGAATGGAGTTGAGTTTTGCAAGACGAGCTTGCTCAATGCTGCTGATGGTCTGAACGTTTAATTTCAAACCACCTGTGTAGCGATCTTCTTCCGCTTTGCCTTCAACGATTAACAGCGCGTCGGCGTGTAAAATATCGCGATATCGGTCGTACATTTCGCTGAACAATGCAATTTCAGTACGGCCACTTCGATCATCCAATAACACAATCGCCATGTTCGCACCGCGTTTGGTTTTAATGATCCGAATCGAAATTACCAAGCCCAAAATACACAACGAATTTCCCGCGCTCAAATTGGCAATGCGCGTGTTGCTCAAGCGCGCAATTTCTTGCTCATACGCATCAATCGGATGACCAGTTAGGTACAACCCCAATGTGTCTTTTTCACCTTGTAGGGTGTATTTTAAATTCCACTTTTCCTCATGCCGAAAACGCTCGTACACATCATTGGCATTGGTCGACGAAGAGACAATGTCACCGAACATATCCGCAATGCCAGCACTGGCATTGCTGCTTTTTTGCTCAGCGGCTTGCATTGCTTCCTGCAAACTGTGCATTAACAACGAACGCGCCTCGCCTAAACTGTCCATCGAACCACTTCGAATGATCGCCTCAAGTGATCGCTTATTGAGTTTTCGAGAATCGGTACGCGCGCATAAATCAAACAAATCTGAAAATTCGCCATTGGCGCCACGTTCGTCAATCAAACACTCGACTGGCCCTTCACCCAGACCTTTCAACGCCCCCAACCCATAAATAATACGGCCTTGTTTATCCACCGTGAACAAGTACTGTCCTTGATTAATGTCTGGCGGCAAAATATCAATATTCATGTGACGGCACTCTTCAATCAAGGTCACAATCTTATCCGTATTCTGTAAATCCGCACTCATCACCGCCGCCATAAACGCCGATGGGTAATGCGTTTTTAACCACGCGGTTTGATACGCCACCAATGCATACGCGGCGGAATGCGACTTGTTAAATCCATAGCCGGCAAACTTTTCCATCAAATCGAAAATATTCGACGCCAGTGTTTCATCAAACCCATTTTCAATCGAGCCTGCAACAAACATCTCACGCTGCTTGGCCATTTCTTCCGGCTTTTTCTTACCCATTGCGCGACGCAACATGTCTGCCGAACCCAAGCTGTAACCACCCATCACCTGTGCAATTTGCATGACTTGTTCTTGATACAAAATAACCCCATACGTGGGTTTTAATGCAGGAATCAAACAGTCATGTTGAAACTGAGGATGAGGGTATGACAGTTCTTGCTTACCGTGCTTACGGCTGATGAAATCGTCAACCATTCCAGACTCAAGAGGCCCTGGACGATACAACGCTACCAATGCGATGATGTCTTCAAAAGTACTGGGCTTCAAGCGTTCAATTAAGTCTTTCATCCCAGAGGATTCCAGTTGAAATACCGCGGTGGTCTGCGCTGTTTGAAGCTGCTCAAACACCTCAGTATCGTCCAGTGGGATTTGTGTGATGTCGATGGGCGCGCCTCTGGATTTCACCTCATCGGTTTCGTTTAAAATACGCAATGCCCATTGAATGATCGTTAAGTTTTTCAAACCTAAAAAGTCAAACTTAACCAAACCAACGTCTTCAACATCGTCTTTATCAAACTGACTGACTAATACACTCTCCCCTTCCACACAGTACACCGGTGTGAAGTCACTCAATTGACTCGGTGCAATGACCACGCCCGCAGCGTGCTTACCCACATTACGCACGATGCCTTCGAGCAACAACGCCATATCCCAGATACCTTGCGCATCGGCATCGTCTCGTAAAAAAGACGCAATGTCCGGCTCAGTTTCGTATGCTTTTTCGAGCGTCATGCCGATGGCAAACGGAATCATTTTTGACAATTTATCGGCCAAGCCATATGGCTTACCTTGAACTCGCGCCACGTCTCGCACAACCGCTTTCGCGGCCATCGTACCGAAGGTAATAATTTGCGACACCGCATTTTTGCCGTACGTATCCGCGACGTATTGAATGACTTCATCACGTCGCTCCTGACAAAAATCAATGTCAAAATCCGGCATGGACACACGCTCTGGATTCAAGAATCGCTCAAATAACAAATCGTATTGCAGCGGATCAAGATCGGTAATATCAAGCGCATACGCCACTAAAGAACCCGCACCGGATCCTCGTCCAGGGCCAACAGGAATGTCCTGTTCTTTCGCCCAATGTATGAAATCCATGACGATGAGAAAATAGCCTGGGAACCCCATTTGCAAGATGATGTCAATCTCAAACTCCAAACGATCCCAGTATTGTTGTTCCTCTCGTGGTGACTCGCCGGACTCTAGACGAATGTCTTTTGCAAACCGGTTTTTTAATCCTTTATGACAGACTTCGCGGAAAAACTCCTCCAGCGTCATACCATCAGGAATTGGAAAGTCAGGCAAATAATGCTTGCCCAATTCAATTTCAACGCTGCAGCGTTTTGATATTTCAACGGTGTTTTCAATGGCTTCGGGAATATCCGAAAACAATTCAACCATTTCGTCTGCTGTTTTAAAATATTGTTCTGAGCTGTATTTACGTTCTCGTCGCGGGTCATTCAGTGTGCGACTTTCATAAATACATACCCTCGCTTCATGCGCCTCAAATTCGTTGGCTTGCATAAAACGAACGTCGTTACTCGCCACCACAGGGCAATCATGTGACTGAGCCAATGCCACCGCTGCGTGAAGATACTGTTCATCTTGCACCCGACCGGTGCGTTGCAATTCAAGATAAAATCGATCAGGGAACATCGTCATCCAAGAGGTTAATGCGGTACCGGCTTCCTCTTTTTTTTCTTGCAACAACAACTTGCCCACATCGCCAAACTTCGCACCAGACAACACCAACAAACCATCGTTGTGCTCATTGAGCCACTCACGCTTAACATAGGCTTGACCTTGAATTTGATTGTCTTGGTAGGCTCGTGACAGCAACCGTCGAATGTTTTGATAACCGCTTAAGTTCATGGCATACAGTGACAACAAAAACGGTTCACCGTCTTCAAACAAACACACATCGGTTGCCACAATCGGTTTGATGCCCGCCTGACGTGCTTTTTTATAGAATTTAACCAGACCAAACATATTGGAGTGGTCCGTGACTGCCAATGCGTGCATACCAAACTCAGACGCTGTTTTCAGTAGTTGAGGCACTCGTACAATGCCGTCCTGTAACGAGTATTGCGTGTGCAGACGTAAATGAACAAATTGTGGTGTGTGATCAGGCATGGCTTATTGTGTACCACTCATGGCTTTCATTCAAACCCTGTCTCAGGGTGCGCTGCAATTGCATCGCTAACGGGTTTAAACGAGCGTCGGTGTAAGTGGCATGCGCCATGCTGTATCAATGCCTCACGGTGCTGTTTGGTGGGGTAGCCTTTGTGTTGCGCAAACCCATATTGAGGCAATACCGCATCCAGTTCACTCATTTCTTGATCTCGAGTGACTTTGGCTAAAATCGAGGCCGCGGCAATGCAATCGTGCAAATCATCTCCACCC
>JBCDEX010000020.1:0-14570 GCA_039178995.1 Pseudomonadota bacterium
CGTGCGTATACGAGCCACCGTAAAACGCGCACGACGCTTCCTTGGCAAACACCTCTTTCATTAAATCCAAATTACCCGTATCAATCGCTCGTGTGTAACGATATTTCAATTGTTTGATGTCTTCTAATATAAGCAGTTTTTTAATCGGGTCCATAATGCACTCCAGTTGGTCAATTTATGTCAGCTAAACGCGCTAGGTTTACAGTGGAATGTAATGCCCACCATTGGCATCCAACGTTGCACCGGTAATCGCCTTGGCGTAATCGGACGCCAAAAAAAGCACCGCTTTCGCGCACTCTTCATCTGTTGGCATCGAGGGCAAGGCGATGTCCTTTTCGACGTGCTGCTTTAATGTCTCCACATTACCCGCACCTTGAGACGCGGCGTATTCAAAATGCGCTTTCACCGACGCACCCCACATCCATCCAGGCGCCAAGGTATTGACACGAATACCGTACTTGCCCACCTCTCTTGCCAAGTAATTGGTCGCCGTTTTCAACGCACCCTTTGACACTGCATACCCCGCCTCACCCACGTTTGGGTTCCGCGCAGACATGGTATTGACCATCACAATGGCACCGCCAGTGTCTTGCTGTTTCATTTGATTCGCGGCCGCCTGACTTAAATACAGCGTGCCAAATAAGTTCACATCCAATACCGACTTCCACTCATCAATGTCACTGTCTTCAATCGGTTTAAATGGACTGAATGCAAACGCATTGTTAATCAATGCATCCAGTTGCCCAAACGTCGAGACCGCTTGCTGAATCACCTCATCGCATGCGGCTTGATCTGAGATATCCAACACACATTCCAACACCTGAGCCTCTAAATCAAGTGCCTCAATCTCGTTTTTTGAGCGCGTCAAATTAGCTTGATTGCGCGAGGCTAACACGATGCCTCGAGCGCCTTCTTGCGCGGCCAAGTTCGCCAAATGACTGCCCATGCCCGGACCAATGCCCGTGATCAACACCACTTTGTCTTTGAGTATCATGTCGCTCTCCTACGGCGTAATAAATTCATCATTGTAATCTTGAAAGCGCTTCACCAATTCGTCTTGATTCAGCCCATAATCGGCCAAATTGTAATCGTGTTTAGCACGCGAATCGCGTTGATTCTCGTCTAGCCATGCGTCGATGTGACCCTGAGTATCTTGCGTAAAATCAAAGCCAATCTCATCAAAAATACGGCGCACCACCTCTTTTGGTGATTTAACGGTGTCCAAATAATTCACATCTAACATACGCGCTTTTGTTGTCACACGAAACGTCAAACATCGATTCATACTGTTTGACCATTTCTCCAACAGCGTTCTGCCCAGCGCGTGTCGATCAACGTCGGCGCTGACCAGTTGATACAAGTAATCGTACATACTCGCCAAACTGGGAATCGTTTCCACAGGGTTTCGATGCGTTTGTATCAATAAGGCATCAGGGAAACAGTCATGCAATTCCGCCATGAAGTGCAAATGATGCGGTGTTTTTAACACCCAACGCTTGGCATGAATGCCTCGCTGATTTTTCTGCCATTGTAAAAATTTCAACATGCGCTTTAAATCCGCATACGCTTTGGTTTGATCTTGCTGCTCTAACCACGCTTGGTAACTCGGGACCCAAGCCGAGGCTTCTGGAACCGTGCTGTAAAAACTGTGCTCCATCAATAAAATTTCTTCGTCATGCCCCTCTGCATCAAACGGGTGAATGCTCGCCAACTCAGGTACGGCGTCAAGAATTTCTTTAATCATGGCTTCGGCTGCATCAATGCGCACATCACGCGCGGGCACTGGTTGCGCTTGATCCACAGGAAACGGCGAGGGGTTACGACACTCCCACCAATGCAGAGTATAAAACTCGGGGTTACTCGATAAAATACGCGACAACAACGTCGTACCTGTGCGTGGCAGTCCAACGATGATGACGGGTGCGTCAATTTGTTCGTTGTCGATCTCAGGGTGTGTTTTAAACGCCTCTTCCATTCGCAAACGATTCACCAACAAATTGACCGTTCTCTCATACTGACCGTACGCACCTTCGATGCTCAAATTCGCCTCGTTCACCAACGACGTTAACAGTCGCTCCAATGCCTCATCAAAAAACAAATCACCAAAGTCACTCAACCCTGAGCGGTTGACTGCCTCATCGAGAATTCGTTGTTTATTTAGCAATGCGGCTATTTCATTCATATCCACCTCTTATTATTATGATTGCATCCGTGTGACTGTCTGACCTTACAGCTTGGCCAAGTCATCGAGTCGACATCGCGTCACCTGAGGATGAACGATGTCATCCGCATCAATCCCCACCCATCGAAAACACATCGTACCGTCAATGTGGCCTGTCGTATGCAACCAATTACTGCACTTTGGATCACGGTGCGCCAAGATCATCGTAACACTGCCGTCCTCATTCATCGTGGCCGTGTGCTTGTTAAAGTGAATGCGATGATAACGGTAATCTAACGATTCCATCCACACATTGTTAATCTGCACATTCCAATTACGACACTCAGGTACACGCGGCAAGGTAATCACTAAGGCATCATCGTGTGAAATCGCCCAATGACTGTGGTAATAGGTAATTTGAGGATCGCCGCCTAAATCTTGGCAGTATTGCTGATCCGCAAGCGGCAACGCATTTGAATGCGGCAGCCACGTGGACGCCCACTGGGTAAATAGCTCTGCCGTGCCTTTTACGCTGGCACACGCATCGCTCAGCCCTTGCTTGACCTCATTCAGCGTCAGTTCATGAGCAATGGCGTCCTTAGAATCCAAGCGGTGAATGGAGAGCGATGCGGCTTGCTCTTTGTCTCGATCAAGAAAAATCTGTCGAATAATCAGCAGCGAGCTCTCCTTGCTCATCGGCAACCAATTGCCAGGTTGAGGCTCGATACTGACAAGGATTTCAATCCAGCCGTCATCGCCCACCAGCAAATCCTCACTGGCTAATGCACCACTTAACAGCAACGCACTGTCGTCGCCGTAGCCACCTGAATGCGTGCTCAAGTTCAATTGATGCACAGAGCCGCGTGTGCCTCTGATTTTATAACAACACTGTGCCGATACGTTGCAATTCAGATAACGAATGTCTGGATTGTCCGCACCCATTTTAATGGTCTCATGCGCGTAACTCAGCAACTGTGGATAATCGGTGTGCGCGCCCTCTAACTTAAACTCCAAGCCATTGCGCAATAATCGCGTTAAATAGCGCAGTCCTTCGGCTTGGTTTAACTCAGTGTCTGAAAACGATTGCTCAAGCACCTCAATGCCGGTCTCTTTTAATTGATCACAAAAGTCCGCCCAAATATCCAGTGCAGTGTCTTTGTGTGTCTTATCTTTATTATTCATGATACTTACTTTATGATGTAAAAAAGGGTAACCCGGTAACTTGTCGAATGTGAAGTTACTATACAGCGATTAACCATAGAAACAAACCACCCGTAAAGGACAGCTCATGGCGCGCCCTTCTAAAAAAGACCTCATCATGGACACGGCCATGGAACTGTATGCCGAACGCGGGCTCGACGGTGTGTCGTTACGAGAAATCAACGCAGCGGCTAATCTCAGTTCATCTGCCATTCGCTACCATTTCAAAACACGAGACGTTCTGGTCACTGAGCTGCTAGAGGGCATGCAACCGCCTTTCTTTGAACGCCGACAAGCCCACTTAACCGCACTGCACAACAACACGGATCACACCTTAGAAAACGTGGTGCGCGCCCTCGTATGCCCAATGTCCGACGCATTACGCGATCCATCCAACAACGGATTAAAACAGCTGCGTTTCTTATCGCGCCTGTACTTTGATGGAGCAGCTGGATTAGGCGATCAGTTTGAATTGAGCTGGCAAGTATTTAAACCACTGCTGATGCCGCTGCTCTCAGACACCCCTGAGCATTACGTTAAACTCAAGTGGTTGCTGTCATCCGAATTGTGTTTGCAAGCGCTCGCTAACCAGAGCATGCTCTTTAAACGCGCGGGTTTAAGCGATGTACATCAAGATTTTGATGCCTTCGAGCAAGAGCTGATTAATTACATTTGCGCAGGGTTGCGCGTATAACGCACGGCTCTGATGCCTGATCAGAACCATGCGGCACAGTTAGCCATGACAATTAATATTGCGCTAACAACTCAAGAATGGCGTCGCGTTTTTCTTCCATGAGCGCCTGATCACCACGCGTTTCGACGTTCAACCGCACCAACGGCTCGGTGTTTGATTTGCGCAAGTTGAAACGCCAATCGGCAAAATCCAAACTCACGCCATCGGTCTTATCAACGCTCAATGGCACATCCTTCAAAAAATGAGCTTCCACTGCATCCAACGCCGCATCCGCGTCATTTAAGGTAAAGTTAATTTCACCGCTCACCGGGAAATCCTGCATTTTTTGATCCACCATCTGCGACAAGGGGATGCCCGTTTGTGAAATCATCTGCGCCACAATCAACCATGGAATCATGCCGCTGTCACAATAGCTAAAGTCTCTGAAGTAATGATGCGCACTCATTTCACCGCCATACACCGCATCGTGCTCACGCATGATGCCTTTCATGTAGGCGTGACCAGTCTTGCTTTTCAATGCGCGCGTGCCGTATTGCTCGGCGATGCATTGCGTGTTCCAGTACAGGCGAGGGTCATGCACCACCACCTCACCTGCATTGCGTTTCAAGAAAAACTCCGAGAACAAGCCGACCAAGTAATACCCTTCGATAAAACGCCCCGTTTCATCGAAAAAGAAACAGCGGTCAAAATCACCGTCCCAGGCCATGCCAAAATCGGCCTTCTGTTCAATCACCGCGTTGCGTGTGACTTCTCGGTTTTCTTCCAACAAAGGGTTGGGCACACCATTGGGAAAGTGCCCATCTGGCGTCTCCTGCAACAGAGTCACCTCAAATGGTAACAACGGCAACAAGTCCTTCAACACCAGCCCAGCCCCGCCATTACCGGGGTTCGCGACCAACTTAAGCGGTGTTAGTTGATCAACCGCCAAATACGACATCAAGTGCTCGATGTACGCGCTGCGTGTGCACTGCTCTGTCAAAATACCTCGCGCCTGCAATGGAGTAGGAAGCGCCGACTCCGCAACACGACGAATGTCCATTAATCCATTATCTGCATGAATGGGCTTGGACTCTTCACGCACCATCTTCATGCCGTTGTAATCTTTTGGATTGTGGCTGGCCGTCACCACAATGCCGCCGTCCACTTTCAAGTGCGCCGTGGCGAAATAAATTTCTTCCGTGCCACAGCAGCCGATGTTAATCACATCCACGCCTTCGTCTCGCAACCCATTCGACAGCTGGTCACACAAGGCTTCACTGGTTAAACGGATGTCAAACCCAACCGCCACCGTGCTCGGTTGAATCACTTGCGCATACGCACGGCCAATGCGGTAAGCAATTGATTCATTTAGTTGATCCGGGACTCGGCCACGCACATCGTACGCTTTAAAACACGAAATACTGATATCAGACAATGCACCGGACATAACACTCTTCCTTGGACTTAGTTGAATAAAAGAGGCGCATTATACCCTAACCCTATCAAAATACAGTCTGGTCACCCATGCCTGTTTTCTGACCGTTCGGTAACATGGAAAAATTCTGCAAAACAAGTACAATTGGCGCACTTAATTGCTCGCATAGCCTGTTTTCACACACGCTGCATCACCAATTAAAACAAACAATAACAATAAGCAGTACACACACCATTGGTTTATTGCAGTAAATACATCAAATAGAGAGCCACATCATGTCCTTCGTAAAACAATCCTCTTATTCAAAAGACGAACTCATCGCATGCGGTCATGGCGATCTGTTCGGGCCTGGCTTTGGTAAATTACCAACGGACAACATGCTCATGGTGGATCGAATCTCATCCATCACCGAAGACGGTGGCGAATTCAATAAAGGGCTCATCATTGCAGAACTCGACATCAATCCAGACTTATGGTTTTTTGACTGCCATTTTAAAGGCGACCCGGTCATGCCCGGGTGCTTAGGACTCGACGCCATGTGGCAACTCATGGGGTTCTTTATGTCGTATACTGGGATTGAAGGATTTGGTCGCGCATTAGGTGCTGGAGAGATTAAGTTCACTGGGCAGGTCTTACCAACCGCCAGCAAAGTAACGTACCATATCCACATTAAACGACTGATCGATCGTCGTCTCAAAATGTGCATTGGCGATGCCACCATGATGGTGGATGGCAAAGAAATTTACACCGCAAAAGACCTCAAAGTCGGCATGTTCGACAAAGAGCAAATGGCATAAACGTAGATCACAGCAATCGTTCGATCAACACGCAATTCAGTAAGAAAAATTTTAAAAAACATACGGTAAAGGTTTGAATATGAAACGCGTAGTAATTACAGGTATGGGCATCACCTCCTGCTTGGGCAACGACTTAACGAGCGTGCGACACGCACTAGAAAATGGCACATCAGGCATCAAGCTCAACGAATCGTTCAAAGAAGCCGGCATGCGAAGCCATATCAGTGGCGACGTCGATGTCGACTTGGCGTCATTAATTGACCGCAAACTGCTGCGCTTTATGGGCGGCTCTGCGGCTTACGCCTACCTATCAATGAAAGACGCCATCGAAGACTCAGGCTTGACGCATGAGCAAGTGTCAAACGAACGCACAGGGATTGTTGCTGGCTCGGGTGGCGCATCGTCGTCCAATCTCATTGAAGCCGCCGACGAATTGCGCAATCGAGGCATCAAACGTGTTGGTCCTTATCGCGTCACACGCACCATGGGCAGTGCGGTCTCTGCATGTCTTGCCACACCGTTTGAAATTAAAGGTGTGAATTACAGCATCTCGTCTGCATGCGCCACCAGCGCACACTGCATTGGCCACGCCATGGAACTCATCCAAATGGGCAAACAAGACGTCGTCTTTGCCGGCGGTAGCGAAGAAAACGACTGGACGTTGGCCTGCTTGTTCGACGGCATGGGCGCGTTAAGCACCAACAATGACCACCCTGAATCCGCCTCATGCCCGTACGATCAAGATCGCGACGGTTTTGTGATCGCAGGCGGTGCGGGCATGGTGGTCGTCGAAGAACTCGAACACGCCAAGCAACGTGGTGCACGTATTTACGCTGAAATTGTCGGTTATGGCGCAACATCCGATGGCTACAACATGGTCGCGCCATCGGGAGAAGGTGCGGTGCGCTGCATGAAACAAGCCATGAGCACGGTAGATGGTCCCATCGACTACATCAATGCACACGGTACGAGCACACCAGCAGGTGACTTAAAAGAACTCGAAGGCGTCATCAGCGCATTCGACGGTATGACCATTCCTAAAGTCAGCTCCACCAAGTCACTGTCAGGCCATTCATTAGGCGCTGCAGGCGTTCAAGAAGCGATCTACAGCTTGCTGATGATGCAACACAACTTCATCGCGGCGTCTGCCAACATCAGCACCTTAGACGAAAACGCACAAGACATTCCGATTGTCACCACCACCGAGAAAGACGTCACATTGAACCGCATCATGTCGAACAGCTTTGGATTTGGCGGGACCAACGCCTCGCTGGTATTCCAGCGCTACAAAGACGACGCATAAGTCGTTCTCTGTCGCTGGCGCCTAACCGGTTCATCACACCCAACCGAGAGACATGGCGACGAACTGCCATGTCATTTAATATGCCCCCTACGTATGGCCTTATCGAATCGGTTAAAAAGACCACGTGATGTCTGTTGACATCCTTTATACTGTGCAAGATCATAAGCACACTCAACAAGGCTCTGAATTGGACTCCGAACCCACATCGTTAACGAATCGATTATCCACGTTACACAATCGCATGGATGCACTGATGACACGCGATCAGTTCAGTGTTTCAAAACGCATACAAGCACTTCGACACGAGCTGACTCGCGACGCATCAAACGACACACTTGAGTCTCGCATTGCACAACTTGAAGCACGCTGTGAACGTTCATGGGCCTTGGTCAAAACACGTCAAACGGCTCGTCCCGCCATAGACTATCCAACGGATTTACCCATCTCGATACGTCGAGACGACATAGCAAAGGCCATCGCACAGCATCAGGTCGTCATTGTTGCGGGTGAAACCGGATCCGGAAAAACAACTCAGCTCCCCAAAATCTGCTTAGAGCTGGGTCGAGGTGTTCATGGTCTGATCGGCCACACACAACCGCGTCGAATTGCCGCTCACTCCGTCGCCAATCGCATTGCCGACGAATTGCACACCCCGCTCGGCGAGTGTGTCGGCTATCAAGTCCGCTTTAAAGACCACACTAATGAGCGCACCTTGGTCAAACTGATGACCGATGGAATTTTGCTCGCCGAAATCAAACACGACCGTTTTTTATCGCGCTACGACACGCTCATTATCGATGAAGCGCATGAGCGCAGCTTGAACATTGATTTCATCATGGGGTATTTGAAAAAAATTCTGCCAAAACGCCCTGACCTAAAAGTCATCATCACCTCGGCCACCATCGACCTTGAGCGATTTTCAGCGCATTTTAATAACGCGCCAGTGATTGAAGTATCGGGACGAAGCTATCCAGTCACCACCATTTACCGCCCTATGGACGAGTCAAACAACGACCTCACACAAGCGGTAACCGACACCGTCGGGGAGATATTAGCTCAATCAAAAAAAGCCGAACAGCGCGGTGATATTCTCGTGTTCTTAAGCGGCGAAAAAGACATTCGGGACAGTGCCAGCTCGCTCAAACACGCAGCCTATCCACAATTGGATGTGATCCCCTTGTACGCACGCCTCAGCGCCAAAGAACAACAGAAGATCTTCAAAAAGCACACCGGTCGACGAGTCATACTCAGCACCAACGTAGCGGAAACCTCGCTCACCGTGCCAGGCATTCGTTATGTGATTGACACTGGAGTGGCGCGCATCAGTCGCTACTCTTACCGTTCAAAAATTCAACGGCTCCCCATTGAACGCATTTCTCAAGCCAGCGCCAACCAACGCCAAGGTCGCTGCGGGCGAGTCAGTGACGGCGTGTGCTACCGCCTATACGACGAACAAGACTTTGCCTCGCGCCCAGAGTTCACCGATGCCGAAATCAAACGCACCAACTTAGCCGCGGTTATTTTGCAAATGTTGAATTTACGCATGGGCGACATCAATCAATTTCCCTTCATTGATCCACCCGACCCACGCGTCGTCAACGATGGGTTCAAACTGTTGCATGAGCTACACGCCGTCAACGAGCACAACAAACTCACACCGCTGGGCCGTCAACTCATGCAGCTGCCAGTCGACCCCAAACTGGGGCGCATGATTCTCGCCGCCGCCTCGCTCGGTTGCCTCAATGAAATACTGATCATTAGCAGCGGGCTCTCCATTCAAGACCCGAGAGAACGCCCTTCAAACAAACGCCAAGCCGCCGATGAGAAACATCGACAATTCAAACACGATCGTTCCGACTTTATGTCGTACATTGCCTTGTGGAATTACGCCGAACAACAACGCAGTGAGCTCAGCCACAATCAATGGCGCAAACAATGCGCCAAACTATTTTTATCGCACAACCGAATGCGAGAATGGCGAGACTTACACCATCAGCTGTCGCTCGCCATTAAATCATTAAAACTCATCCCCAACAGACAAGACGCCCCCTATGACACAGTTCATCGAGCTCTGCTCACCGGTTTATTGGGCAACATCGGACGGAAAACCCCTGACAACGATTACCTTGGCGCACGCAATCGGCGGTTTTTAATTTTTCCAGGATCAAGCCAATCGAAGAAAAAACCCAACTGGTTAATGGCGGGACACATGTTGGAAACGTCCAAAGTGTTTGCCCATCAAGTCGCCCTCATTGAACCCGACTGGGTCATCGAGTGCGCAGACCATCTGATCAAACGCCAACAATACGAACCTCACTATCACGTGAAATCTGGCAAAGTAAAAGCGTTTGAGCGATGCAGTTTGTACGGCGTGGTGCTCAATGAAAAATCAACCGTACTGTACGCAAACATCAATCCCGTCGAAGCACGTGACATATTCATCCGTTCCGCACTGGTTGAAGAGCGCTATCTAAAAAGCATGAAAGCCAAACGGAAACGCATCGCTAAAGGCTCGTTCTTTCATCGCAACAACACCCTCAAACATGAGGTGGCGACACTCGAATCAAAATCCCGACGCCGAGACATTTTGGTGGATGACGACATCATTTATGATTTTTACAATGAGCGCATTCCGGAACATGTGGTCAGCTTAACTCAGTTTGAAATTTGGCGTAAACAAGCCGAAGTAAGTAACCCAAACGTACTGCATCTGTCTCGAAACGACATTATGCAACACAACGCGCACGCGATTACCGAGTCTCAATTCCCCGATACACTTGAATGGAATGGTGCGACGTTCGAACTGCGCTATCACTTCGAACCCGGTCACCCTGCCGACGGCGTCAGCATTCGTGTTCCGATCGATGCCTTACACAGACTTCCAGAAAAACGCTTGGAATGGTTAATACCGGGCTTGCTGCGAGAGAAATGCATTGCGATGCTCAAATCATTGCCTAAGCAGTGGCGCAAACACATTGTGCCCATTCCATCTCAGGTTGATCAACTCTTAACCTTGATTCACCCCGATGACAGCGCGCTGTGCGCTGCACTGCAACATCAAATCAAACGATTGACCTTGGTCGACATCCCCAACTCAGCGTGGGATCAAATCACCATTGACGACTACTATCGATTCAACATTCAAGTCATTGATGAGCGTGGTCACGTCATCGAACAAAATCGACGTCTCGACGTATTGAAAGAAATCTATCAAGCGCGCATTCAAACTGCGCTCGATATCACCGAGCACCCGATGGAACAAGAGGGCATCACCCGCTGGGACTTCGGCCCGCTTAAATCAAGCGAGCACATCCAGCAAGGCGGCATGAACATCACCGCTTATCCCACATTAACAGACAACACCCACTCGGTCAGTTTGACTCTCAGCGACACATACATCAAAGCCATCCATCACACCACTCGTGGTGTTTGTCGATTGGCCGCCTTAACATTAAACCCGCTGATCAAACCGCTTAAAAAAGAGCTGCTCAAAGGCCAAGATTTCATGTTGTCGGTTCTGTCGATTGGCAATCGAGAGCGCGTGGTTGATGACATCATCATGACGGCCATCCACATCAGCTGCTTCCAAGAACTGGACGCGTTATGCGACAGCTCAAGCAATGCATCTAAAAACAATACGCCCGACAAAAACGCATCCGATACAAACAACGTGGCTCATAAACGACTGCCAAGAACAGAAGACGAATTTAACGTGTGCCTTGAATTAGGTAAGAATAAAATAATCGCTCACGCACGCGAGATTGAAGCCATTTTGTTAGAAACACTGCAATCCGTGGTTAAGATCAAAAAAAGAATCAAACAAAGCAAGAATCCTCTGGCGATTGCATTGGCCGTTAACCACATCAATACACAACTGGATCGCCTGCTCTATTCAGGCTTTTTATTTGAGACACCGTTTCATTGGCTAACTCAATATCCGCGCTATTTAAACGCGATCAGCATTCGTCTTGAAAAAACACCAGCCCACCCCTCAAAAGACACCGCGCTCTCTCAAGAAATCGACTCCTTATCCGAACGATATGAGCAGCACGTTGCGGCCATTGGCAAAGAGCGAGCATTGAATTCTGATACCTTAATCACCTACCGCTGGATGCTAGAAGAGTATCGTGTCTCAGCGTTTGCACAAACACTCAAAACATTAATGCCCGTATCGCCCAAACGATTGAATAAATTATGGCAAGAAATTAATACGGCTTAAAACACCTTAGAGTTCGCATTACAACTCAACGCGAGCACATTGTACGAAGTCGCATCACGGCTCTTTGACAGGAAAAATTTGCACAACGCAAATAATTAACTATATTAAAAGTAACTTCCCAATAGGGCTTCTCCTTCCCTAAACCGAAGTTTTTTTAACCAGCCTTTGGCTGGTTTTTTTAGTTATTTTACCAATGATACGTTCGTTTATTGTTCGACAACCCAACACCGTGTTACATCCACCTTATGTTGTGAAAACAAACTCATAAGGCGCGCCTTGGGTACACTGATGGTGAGCTCGTATTCACCTAAATCCGAAATCGATTCACTCACCACCGCTTCAATTTCATACAACGTGGAACGCAGCCCTCCCAGATGATATGGCAACGTCAAACAGCCTCTTAATTGATCGTGCCCCAAGCATTCTAAAATCGCCTGCTGCAGTAACGCCAATCCTCGTTTTTGATGCACTGAAATCCACACCCGAACAGGCTTGCCAGACTCGTCTCGATCAATGGTTTCTGGAACGTCTAATACGTCTATTTTGTTGTACACCTGCAAACACGGAATATGATCTGCGCCAATCTCTTCGAGTACGCCTTCAACCGCTTCGATCATACTCACATGGTCCTCATGACTGACGTCCACCACATGCAACAAGAGATTAGCATACACGCTTTCTTCCAACGTTGAGTTAAACGCCTCAACCAAATCATGCGGCAAGTGGCGAATAAATCCCACCGTGTCTACCAACATGGTCGGTCCCAACTCAGGAATCATCCACTCTCGATACGTTGGATCCAGTGTCGCAAACAGCATGTCTTGAACCATCACGTCGGACTCTGTCACACAATTGAATAACGAAGATTTGCCTGCATTGGTATACCCAACCAACGACACAATCGGTTTGTCTTGCTTCATTCTGGGCTGACGACTTTGGTCACGCTGTGAGCTGACTTTTTTCAAACGGCTTTTCAACATCGTGATGCGATCACGCACCATTCGACGATCACTTTCCAGCTGCGTTTCACCCGGGCCACGTAAACCAATGCCGCCCTTCTGTCGTTCCAGATGCGTCCAACCGCGAATCAGTCGTGTCGACAAATGCGATAACTGTGCCAATTCCACTTGCAGCTTGCCCTCATACGTTCGCGCGCGTTGCGCAAAAATATCGAGAATCACACCGGTACGATCGACCACGCGACAGCCCAACACTCGCTCAATGTTACGCTCTTGACCTGGACTTAAGGCGTGATTGAACAACACCACATCCACGTCGTTTTCTTTCACCACTTTCTTCAATTCATCCAGCTTTCCTGAGCCGATAAAATACGCAGGACTGGGGTATTTCCGATTGCACTCAAAACTGGCTGCGCCTTCAACGCCAGCCGCATGCACCAACAGCAAAAATTCATCGTAGTCTGGAGTTTCCAACTGAGAAAAGCCAGTCACATTGACGGTGACAGCACGTTCGCCGCCTTTTTCCCTTTCAAAAAACAACATTAATTCGTATCACCTACGTGCGGGACTGCACACCGTACACAACCATCATTCATCTCGTTAACCTCATACCCTATACTCATGTCAGCGACCGCATGGCATACACATCAAAGCGTGTTGATTTGCCTTTAATCGAATGACTCGGTGAAACACGTTCAGACAAGGTTGGCGCATCGCTGGGACGCTTTACCACAACACGTGCACACCCTGAATTTAATGCGGATTCCAGCAGGCGCTCGTCGGCCTTCGCCATCTCCTGTGGGTCGGCGCCGTCCATCAACAAATGATGGAGGTATTGCATTTCTTTTTTCACTTTGGCCGATTTACGTCGCTCAGGAAACATGGGATCCAAATAAATCACATCCCATGCGTTCAACCCATCTTGCATCAGCGTCACACTGTCATCATGTGCTAACGACAACCGTTGCAAGGTGTCTAATAACACCGGTTCGTCACCGGTATCTGTCAATTGAGCCATCCCAGAAACCAGCGCATGGTCCAGCAGAAAATGAATGATTGGGTTGACTTCACACATCTGCACCCGACAGCCTAAACTCGCCAACACAAACGCATCGCGACCCAACCCCGCGGTCGCATCCAGCACGTTCAATCCACTGACTTTTGACGCGCCCACCGCCTTAGCGATGTCTTGCCCTTTGCCCCCACCGTACAAAAAGCGATGCTTGGATGCGCCACTGATAAAATCAACGGTCAAGCCCCCTATCAACTGCGTTGCTTGTTTTTGACGTGCGCCGTTACGTGCCGTGTTTATACCGCGTCTTAAACACCAACGCTCGCGGTCATAGCACAACAATAAATCGTAAGCGTCAAGCGTCAAACCATCGGCATTGTCTTGCTGACAGAACACTGGCAAGCCAAGACGTTCCGCACACAATGAGGCCATGGCGACATGATCCGACTCAACTATTTGAATTGCAATGCTGCGCATGAATTGTTTTTTCGTTAAAATAAAGTGACGCGATGTCATAAACATCTGAGCCACTATTATAGAGAGTTTTCAATGCCTAAGGTATTCGTTATTCAAAACAAAGACGGTCACTATCTCACGAAAAAAAACGACTATTGGTTAGACGGCAGTGAGCCAAACGTATTGTTCAAAACCCCTCATCATGACGTCGCGCTCAACACGCTGATTGAGTTCAACAGCAAGCACATCGATGTACGGGCTGAGATTCTCGAAGTAGACAGTACCCAAAAGGGGTTGCCGGTCGTTGAAATCAGCGAGATTGAATCCAAACTCGCGAGCAAACAGGCTACACAAG
>JBCDEX010000021.1:0-14454 GCA_039178995.1 Pseudomonadota bacterium
TGTGAACTCTGCGTTGCCGATTGCGCGAGCGTCTCATACTGAATACTAGAGGATTCATGACAGTGATTGAAGGATTACTAAAACGATCGTTGCTACTGATCAACATCAGCAGCAACGATCGTTTTAGTAATCCTTCAATCACTGTCATGAATCCTCTAGTATTCAGTATGAGACGCTCGCGCAATCGGCAACGCAGAGTTCACAGGCGCACTCACATTTTGCCTTGCATGACTAATTAAATACTCACGCAAGTGCTGTTGTAATTCAATGTTTTCTTGTTGCGCTTCTAATAACGCATTTTCACGCTTACGCAATTCTTGATCTACAGCAACCGCTGCTTGGAACGGGTCGTTTAAACGCTCTTCCGCCAAACTCACGTGAGACGCCAGCGCCACGTCAAGATCTTGGTGTTCATTAACAGGCTGAGTTTGGGTCGCCTGCTGAGCAAACGCCTCATTCATTTCATGATCACTCGCCTCGTCGCCACTCAACAACTCTGCATCACGCAATTCGGCTACTTGGTGTATCGCATCTGACTGAGTGGAGTCAAAATTAAACACCATGACGAACGCCATACTTGCCGCCATGGCAAAGCCTAATGCAGGCTTCAACCACGTTCGCTTTGCTGCCATATTGCTGTTGTCCGACTGACTGCTCAGCTCACTCGCAACCTCACGCCCAATGCCAGATTGAATTTGATTGCGCACTTGGTTTGATATATCCATCGAAAACACAGCGGGATCGACGTCTTCGGAGCGCAACACACTCTGAATCACGCTGTAATTTGAAATCTGAGAACGCACGGTATTCTCTTCAATTGAAGACAACACACGCGCCATTGACAGCTCATCACACTCGCCGTCAAACAATCCAGATACATCTTCTTTTAATCGTTCATTCATGATATCTACTCAACACTAACATGTTAATCAACTGTATTGGTTTGCCAAAACAGCCTCTTCCACTCACTATGACAACGTATTTACGTATTCATTCCCGACAAATTGCACTTTTTAATGGGAATCCAATAACGCCTCATCAATCACCTTTTCAAGCGCCTCACGCGCTCTAAAAATACGCGATCGAACTGTTCCCACAGGGCAATCCATCACATCGGCGATGTCTTCATAGCTTAGTCCATTAAATTCTCTTAGGGTCAATGCAGTGCGCAACTCATCTGGCAACTGCTTTAACACTTCTTTCAGCTGTCGCTCAAGGTCATCACGCTGCATCAGGCTCTCAGGATTGCTGGTGTCCCTCAGCTTGTCAGCGCCTTCAAAATATTGCCCTTCTTCAACATCGATGCCCGACGACTGGATTTTTCGCTTGCGCGACACCAAGTGGTTTTTGGCGGTGTTAATCGCGATGCGATACAGCCATGTATAAAATTGACTGTCGCCACGAAACTTAGGCAGGGCACGGTATGCCTTAATAAACGCTTCTTGAGTAATGTCTTGAGCTTCTGCATGGTCATGCACGAAACGCATCACCAAGGAAATGATCTTATGCTGATACTTCAATACCAACACGTCAAATGCTCGGTTATCGCCTTTTTGCACGCGCTCAACTAATTGCTGATCTGATTCTTGATCCTTCACACCGACACCTATAATTGATAGCACACTCGCACTCAACGAGCCTGCCACAGTTTGACCCCGTCTCTGACAATGAGACAGGCATCAAATCATCCTCAAACACTGCATCCAATATCAACGGTACAGCATCATTAACCTGTTCTGTCGCTTTGCGTTCACACAAAGCAGATCCATTTGTGCATGTACCTTATACGAAGATAAAGACGCAAACAAGAGTCAGAGTTTGTTACAATGCCCTGCATAACAGACACCCACTACATCATGTAAAAGATGGACTCAACATGGCTCAACACCTTAGTTACGACGTTCTTATTATTGGCGCAGGAGCAGCAGGGTTAAGTTTGGCGCTACGGTTAGCTGAACACGCAAACATTGCCGTCTTATGCAAAGCCAGTCACAGTCATTCCAGCACGTATTGGGCGCAAGGCGGTATTGCAGCTGTTTTAGACGATGAAGACAGCGTGGAAGCACACGTCAAAGACACCTTAATTGCAGGCAGTGGACTGTGTGATGAAGCCGCTACCACGCACATCATTGAGCACAGCAGCTCCATGATTCAATGGCTGATTGATTTGGGCACACCGTTTACCAAACAAGACGATCCAAACGACAACAACGAATACCACTTAACCAAAGAAGGTGGGCACGGTCACCGTCGCATCATTCATGCAGACGATGCAACAGGTAAAGCGGTTGCCACCACACTATTACAGCATGCAATCAAACACCCAAACATTCATTTAATTGAAGAGCAAATGGTGATTGATTTAATCATCCAAGATGGTCGCTGCTCAGGCGCGTATGTCTTAAACAACCACAATCAAAGCGTGGACGTGTATCAAGCAAAATGCGTTGCATTGGCTACGGGCGGTGCAAGTAAAACATATTTGTACACAACAAACCCTCATGGCAGCAGTGGCGACGGCATTGCCATGGCTTGGCGCGCAGGTTGTCGCGTTGCCAACATGGAATTCAACCAGTTTCACCCGACGTGTCTGCACCACCCAAATACCAGCCAACCGTTTTTAATTACCGAAGCATTACGTGGTGAAGGCGCCCTGCTGAAACTGCCCATCAACGGAGAGCGCTTCATGTCACTGCACGATGAACGCTTAGAGCTTGCACCACGCGACATTGTGGCGCGTGCCATTGACCATGAAATGAAACGTCACGGTCTCGACTTTGTGCATCTCGACATCAGTCACAAACCCAAAGACTTCATCATTCATCATTTCCCAACCATTTATGAACACTGCCTAAACATTGGCATCGACATCACCAAAGGTCCTATTCCTGTCGTACCTGCAGCGCATTACACATGCGGAGGCATTGTCATTGATCGCGACGGTCAAACTGAAATTAACGGCCTCTACGCACTCGGCGAATGCACATTCACCGGATTACACGGTGCCAATCGATTGGCCAGCAACTCCATCTTAGAATGCTTGGTTCATGGCTACACTGCAGCGGAATCAATCGCCAGCCAACTCTCGCAGCTCGACGCACCTGCTCCCAGCCCTGCATGGGATGAATCTCAAGTCACCAACCCCGATGAAAAAGTCATCTTGTCTCATAACTGGGATGAGCTTCGCCGCTTCATGTGGGATTATGTTGGCATTGTGCGCACCACAAAACGTCTGGAACGCGCATTGAGACGCATCGAACTATTAAAACAAGAAGTCCATGATTACTACGCTCACTTTAAAGTGGATGGCGATTTAATTGAATTGAGAAACTTATTATTGGTGGCAGAACTGATCGTGTTGTCGTCCATGGAACGAAAAGAAAGCATTGGTTTGCACTTCACCTTGGATTTCCCTGACGCCACGGACACGCCACGAAACACGGTATTGGTGCCTGACAACGCACCCACCCCCTGATCCACGCACGCTCATCAGCGAACAACGTGAACGGTCTCACCCAACAGCACTCGGGGTCTCAAGAGCATCCAACGCCTTAGCATGGCCCAGTGCTGTTTGGACATCGAGTCTGCCATCAACACGAACACCTGCTTGCGTCCTTTCTCGTCTTTAAAATACAAAAACACCAACGGACCCAATAGTCGACTGCGGCCTTGCAGTGACAGATGGCGTGCTTTATTTATGTGATTAAACTGAATGTCCGTATGCGATAACACACACCAAGGGAACGGAGACCAAGCCTGATTAAATAAAAGAACACATGATGGGTCATTAACGGTCACACGCCTACGATGAGCGCCCCATGCAACGAATACAACAAAGGTCACCAATGATTTAAACCATACAGCCCAAGGCGACAATAAGAATAAACCGAAGAGACATGCGTAACACAGCGTTATCCACCGCGCTAATAATTTAGACGGCGTGCACTCAATCCTGAACGTGAGTGGTTGATTGCGCATACGCTAGTATCTGCGCGATCGAATGTTGTAATTCTGTTTCATCGGGTGCACTCCGTTGCATCAACCATAAAAACAAATCTTGATCTTCTTCTTTGAGTAACGACATGTAACGCTGTTGATCTTCCGCATTCAGCGACGGGAAATGTTTTTTTGCAAAGGGCATTAACAACATATCCAATTCCAACATGCCACGGCGACTGTGCCAATACACTCGGTTATGAGCGGGAGAATCTTTTTCAATGTGTGAAAATGTTGTCACTGCAGTTCGACCACGCTGTGTGTTTAGAGTATCAATTAACTCAAGGAGATTATATTATACACACAACCTAGGTACGTCACACTAACGTGATGCACGCACCGTATCATCACCCATACAACACAGCACCGCGCTGAACCGATAAAGAGCAAATACGCATGATATCAACCGAACAACACATGCACGCATGGCATCAAACACTCATTGATCATGGCGCATCATTGGATGACACTCAATCGTTTATATTTCCAGAAAGCGCTGGGTACGTCAGTGTCGATGACTCGCGTTCATCGTGCTTTTATTTATCTCACTTACGCTGCATTGAAATTACCGGCGGAGACGCACACGACTTTCTTCAAGGTCAGCTGAGCTGTGATATGAATACGATCTCAGACACACACAGCGGCATTGGCAGTCATAACAACCTCAAAGGTCGAATGATCAGCAGCTTCCGCATCTTAAAAATTTCCGAGGCGTATCACTTAATTATCGACCAAAGCATTGCGGACGAGTGCGTTGCGCAACTCAACAAGTACGCAGTGTTCTCTGACGTACAAATAAAAATCAACCCAGATATGATATTTCTCGGTGTACAATCAACCACCATTGACAAAGCATTACATAACAAATCTTCATCCAATGGGGCTGTATCGGCAACATCCACAGCACATTCGATCCGTGTGAGCCACTCCACTGCTCGTAACATGTTTGCACTTAACGTCATACACGCGCAAGGTAAATGGACACAGCTGTTGGCGTCATGTACCCCGACAAACAACGTGGTCTGGAAAGCGCTAGACATCCATGACGGACTGTCTTGGATCACTCACGCAACGCAAGATATGTTTTTACCCCAGAGTCTCAACTATCATTTAATTGACGGCCTCAGTTTCACCAAAGGCTGCTACATTGGGCAGGAAGTCATCGTTCGGACACAGCATCGCGGAAAAATAAAACGTATCTTGTCTCGATTTGTTATCGACTCTGCGTCATTAACATCACCCAGTGCTATAACACCCGGACACGCATTACACCACGGTGGAAAAACCATCGGCGTCATTACATCCACTGCTCAGATTGGCAAGAGGCACTATGTACTCGCGGTCGTCCATATTGATTATGCTGAATTCACAGACGGACTCTGCGACGAGCATGATCAAGAAATACACATCAACAGCGCGGATACCTCCACACCGTTTTCGATCTCAAAAAGTTCATAAGATCATATATTGTTAGCGTAACGCCCCAATGCTTACACTCTAACATTAAATCCAAACCCCAAATCACAACAGACAGACACAAAAAAGCCGGCAATTGCCGGCTTTTCCATTCTATCGAGTATAGAGCGAATAATTACTTAGCCGCTTCTTCAACTACATCGCCTGCTGCGTCAACTGTTGCCTTTGCTGCATCACCAGCCGCGTCCACTGTCGCGCTTGCTGCATCACCAGCCGCGTCCACTGTCGCGCTTGCTGCATCAACTGTTGCCTTTGCTGCATCACCAGCCGCGTCTACTGTCGCGCTTGCTGCATCACCAGCCGCGTCCACTGTCGCGCTTGCTGCATCAACTGTTGCCTTTGCTGCATCACCAGCCGCGTCCATTGTCGCGTTTGCTGCATCACCAGCCGCGTCCACTGTCGCGTTTGCTGCATCACCAGCCGCGTCCACTGTCGCGTTTGCTGCATCACCAGCCGCGTCCACTGTCGCGCTTGCTGCGTCGCCTGCTGCTTCTACTGCACTACCTGCTACATCAGCAGTTGCGTCAACCGCTTCACCTGCTGCTTCAACCATACCACCAGCTGCATCAGTAATTGATTCAGATACTGAGCTGCCACCACTTAAGCTTTTAAACAAACCAAAAGCAGCCAAAACAGCGACTATAATAATAACCCAAAGTGCAGCCTTGCCACGTTGTGCATTTACTAATTTCATGTATTTCTCCTAATTTTAAAAAGTACCGAGCATTGACAAATGGTATTGACATCCCGTTGTTATATTTACTCGAAATTTTCGAGAGCATAGATAAGCCCAAATCGACCGCGTTAAAGCAGATCAACTTAAGCACTATTCACCTGAGCCGATTTTATCACAAGCAAACGGAAATACTACATTAATCAGCAGTATTTGTCTGAATATCTTGTATTTATGTTATATTTTCGAGCTTTGATACAATCAGAATTAATTATGCCCAAGTCACGACTTATATACAACCGAAAATATCAGCGTCTCAATATCCTGGAATGGGTCTCTGAGACCCCAAATGCGCCCATTTGCCTTTTCCTACATGGCCTAAGCAACAATGCCGCGATTTGGCATTCGATAGCAGACAACATAACCCCATATTATCAAATGGTTGCTTTAGATTTCAGGGGGCATGGTGACTCTGATTGGGATCCAGATCATGCGTACACACACAATGACTTCATCGACGACCTGCACTATTGCATCGCATCGCTCAACTTAAAACACATTCATCTAATTGGACATTCACTCGGTGCACGCGTCGCGGCGCTCTATTTACAGCAGTACGGTGCAGACATTCTCAGTTTCACCATCATCGATACCGGACCGAACGTCAAATCAGGCGCTTCGAATAAGATAAAAGACGACATGAACGCCATGCCCCGTGTTTTTTCAAGCCCTGACAACTACTTAGCCTTATTGAGCAAGATCTACATCCTATCTCAGCCATCTGAGTTGGCACAGATGGCTCAACACGATCTTCGACAAAGAACCGATGGCTCATGGGAGTTAAAATTTGATCACAACATCATCTCCGCCCTGTGGTCATCCAATACAGAACAGGGCAACAACGCACTGGAAAATAAACAAGACAGTTTATGGGAAGCCTTTACGAACATTCTCGTCCCCAGCTTAGTCATACGAGGCAAAGTGTCCGCAGTGCTCGGTCGACGCACCGCACAAGAAATGACCGAACGCATGCCCAATGCAACACTGGCCACCATTGAACGCGCGGGTCACGCCGTCATGACGGACAACCCCACCGAGGTCAGCAAGGTAATAGTGCGTTTTCTTGAACAAATCGCCGCAACGGCTTAGGCAGCTCCTCATAGCGCAGGCGTAAATCATCCATCGTATCCAGATCCCAGCTTGTTGCTAACACTCCGACATTGATTGATTGAGCCGTCAAGTGTACTCGCACTTGATGCCAAACACTCGTTTCACCCCAAGCGACACCGTCAAAAATCGACGGGCAATCCACACAACTCCCCCACAATACAAACCCGCCATCGTCCGCTGGCACAAACACCATATCGTGTTCACTGAGCGCTTGATGAGCTTGATGCAACAGCGCTGGGTTAAGACCTGAGCAATCACTGCCAATCACAATCACCTGACGCGCTCGCTGCAATCCATCGCGCACGCTGAACATCATTTTATCGCCCAGTGAATCGCCTTGCTGTTGATAGCACTGAATGCCTCGCATCTCAGGTGACACGAACGCGGGGTGCTGTAAATCACCCGCCACCCAACATTCCACATGAAACGCGTCCGATAGCTCTTTCAGCAGCGTCTCAAATTGAAGACGTGCAAACTCAGCCGCCAACGCATCACCAATATCCGCTGCCAAACGCGTCTTGACCAGTCCAGGCACCGGCGCTTTGACAAATAATTGAATGAGCAGATCGTCTGCCGTTGTTTGTGTCATATCATAGCGCTCCGCGTTGCCACTGATTAATAATACATGCGGTGCAAACGCGATGCTGGCACGCCAATCCAATAATAAAAACGCAGCAACCACATCAAGCCAATGGTTCGCATCACTCCGTGTGTTTCCCAGCGGCGGCTGGATGTGATGACCTGCTGATGCAAACACGCTGGACGCCCAACGCGCCGTTTCAATTGAATCGAGATTTCCACATCTTCCATTAGTGGCTGATCTGGAAACCCGCCCACATGGTCAAACGCCTTATGCGTCATGAACAAACCTTGATCACCGGTGGCAATGCCAAATTGACGAGAGCGCCAATTCATCATCACCGACACCATGCGTGCCCACCATTTGCGGCTCGACAAGGCCACATCAAACCGTCCCCATTCCGACTCATCCAATGCGCCTTTAATCGCCGACAACCAATCGTCAGGAAGGCGAGTGTCACTGTGTAAAAACAGCAATCGGTCAGCGCATGCGTGTGACGCGCCCACGTTCATTTGTGTCGCACGCCCAGCGGCTGAAGGCAAAACAGTCACCCTGTCAAACGTCGATTCAATCAGATGAACGGTGTCATCGGTACTGCCTCCGTCCACAACAATCACCTCGATGTCACCAATCAAGTCAGACAGTTTCGTCAGACTGGCGCCGACCTGATTTGCTTCATTCAACACAGGCACAATGACCGACAAAACGGGGCGTTCAACTGCTGTATGCGTATTAATTTAAAGCACCTCCACAGCTGCTACCCTGTCCCGCCGTGCAGCCAAAACAATGGTCTGCCACTTTAATTGCCACGGATCGAACATCATTTGCTAAGAGGTCGCGTAAATGCCAATGTGGCACCTTCGAATCGCCTAATGGCACATCCAACATTTGATTAAAATCACAATCGTACAAGCTCCCCTGCCAATCCACGCTGACGATGTTACGGCACATAACAGACGCTAAATTTTCAACCGAATAGTTATCACGCAATAGAGTCATGTAGTCGTTGAATTGACCCTTCGCTAACAATACCGCACCAAAACGACTGATGGGCATGTTGGTGATGGTCAGCAAACCGTTAAATACCAGGCCAAACCGTTCGTTCAATTCACGCTTATAATCCGCTTCTAACGACTCCTGCGCTGGTGGAAGATAGGCTCCCGTTGGGTTATACACCAGGTCTAACACCAACCCAGACCCCGGCACACCGTACCCCAAACCATTCAACAATTTAATGGCGTCCACACTCTCTTGGTACACACCTTTACCGCGTTGCTTATCGACATTTTCTTCGATGTAACACGGCAACGACGCCACGACCTGAACTTGATGTTGCGCCAAAAATTCCGGCAACCAGTCATACCCTTCTTCAAACAATATGGTCAAATTGCAGCGATCAATCACTTGAACATTGAGTTTGCGTGCTTCCTCAACCAAGTAACGAAAATGCTCATTCATTTCCGGTGCGCCGCCCGTCACATCGAGCACTTTGATGTCACGCTGCTTGATCACACTCAACAACAAGTCGATGTTGTCTCGATCCATAAGTTCAGTGCGAGACGGGCCGGCATTCACGTGACAGTGCGTGCAACTCAAGTTGCACAAGTAACCTAAATTCACTTGCAAAATGGATAACGGTAGACGCGACACCTTTGGAAAATCGGTCGTATCTTTAACTAACAAATCATGGGTGTTTTGCATAATTCACTCTTATTTGATGTATTGATCACTGTGCATTTCTTCGTATGGCTGGCAGCAAGCCGTTGAGTATACAAGAGATAGCAGAGCCACATAACCATTTGCCCACGCAAAAACACTTGAACATCACCAGTCACTGAGGAACAATAACGCCCTATAATCGTCAATAAAAGAAAATAAAGGAGTCCACGTGACAGCAACCAGACCATTCAAAGTATTAGGCATTCAGCAAATTGCAGTCGGTAATACAGACAAGCAGAAATTACGAAAGTTCTGGGTCGACACATTGGGGTTACGTTACTCCAGCACGTTTGTAAGCGAGAAAGAAAACGTTGATGAAGACATTTGCGAAATGGGCAGCGGTCCATTCACCGTAGAAGTCGATCTCATGCAGCCGCTTGACCCAGATAAAAAACCGGCAGTGCATGTGCCTGCATTAAACCATGTTGGTTTGTGGATCGACGATCTCGCCGCATGCGTTGACTGGATGATTGAGCAAGGCGTTCGCTTTACTCCAGGCGGGATACGCAAAGGCGCTGCTGGACACAATGTGTGCTTTGTTCACCCAAAGGGCAATGACGAATTTCCAATTGACTCGGCGGGCGTACTCGTTGAACTAGTGCAAGCCCCTCAATCTGTCATTAATGCATACGCTGTCATCGAAAACGAGTCGGCCACGCCTTAAGGCAGACCAAACACATGATACGGTCAGCGGTCATTAAGCAATTACAACACCGTTGATCGCACGATGTACGCTGATGAACAACACACATTATGATGACACACAACGAGACATTTAAAGAAGCAACATACCGAATCATTTTTGGTACAAATTCACCGGCTGGACGTAACTTTGACTTGGCGCTCATCATGGCCATCATTGTCAGCGTGGTGGTGATTGCACTCGATTCCATCGACGCCGTTCACTCACGTTACACTCAGGAACTGTTTGTGATCGAATGGTTTTTTACCCTGCTGTTCACCCTTGAATACGCCTTACGTCTTTACTGCTCACCGCACCCTAAAGGCTACGCCAAAAGCTTTTACGGAATTGTTGATTTACTCTCCATCCTCCCGTCTTATATTTCACTGCTCTTCCCTGCAGCCAATTTACTCCTCGTTGTCCGCTTATTGCGTGTCATGCGAATTTTTAGAATTCTAAAACTGTTTCAATACTCCAGCGAAGCCAGCTTATTGGTCCGCTCTTTACTGCAATCACACCGCAAAATATTCATCTTCTTATTCACCGTATTGGTGTCCGTGGTTATTTTTGGTTCGCTGATGTACATCGTCGAAGGACCTGAATACGGATTTACCAGCATTCCTAAAAGTATTTATTGGGCGATTGTCACCGTTACCACTGTGGGCTATGGTGACATCACGCCTCACACCATCATTGGTCAATTTATCGCCGCACTGGCCATGATGTCTGGCTATGCGATTATTGCGGTACCAACAGGTATTATCAGCGCTGAACTCATGAATGAAATGCAGCTGGAACGCTCTGATATTCGCTGTACAAATTGTGAAAAAGAAGGTCATGAAGCGAGCGCCCATTATTGCAAGCACTGTGGCACATCCCTTCACCTTGACCCCATTGTTGAAGACGAGTTCAACGCATCGCGCAAAGATAAGACACCACACAACACATAAACTTAGAGGACCGCTTATGTCGACTCAATACACAGTGAACGATTACATGCGTCAAGATTTGGTGACGTTGTCCATTGATATGGACATATCAAAAGCCATTGAGTCATTTGTCGACTCAAAAATATCCGGCGCTCCTGTCATCGACGAGCACGGCATGCTGATTGGCATGCTCTCCGAAGCCGATTGCATCAAAGCGTATATTTCATGCGTGTATAACAGCAGTGGCAGTGGCTGCGGTCATGTGGCCGAGTTCATGAGTACACAACTGCATACGCTCACACCCAGCGCTGATTTGATTGAAGCAGCAAACTTATTTATGCAACATAACTTACGCCGCATCCCTGTGGTGAGTTATGGAAGGCTGGTTGGGCAATTGTCGCGACACAATTTATTAAAAGCCATTCACGACAACGACTGGGCGTAACCACGTTCAATACATCAACGATAAAAAGAATCTAAAAAGGGGCTAACTGCATTAGCTCCTTTTTATCTAGACGTCTGATGCATACGCCTATGCCGTAAAAACTTACTTTGCTTGACCTTGCTTGGCCACCGCATCCATTTTCGCTTTCAATTCATCTGCATCGCCTAAATACACGCTTTTGATCGGCTTTAAGTTCTCATCGAGGTCATACACCAAGGGAACACCCGTTGGAATGTTGATGCTGGTAATGTCTTCATCACTGATACCGTCCAAGTACTTAACCAACGCTCTCAGGCTGTTGCCATGTGCTGCAATCAACACACGCTTTCCAGCGGTAATAGACGGTCGAATGGTGTCGTGCCAAAACGGAAGTACACGGTCAATGGTCAATGATAAGCTTTCACCACGTGGCAAAATACTTGGGTCAATGTCGGCATAACGTGCGTCTTTACCAGGAAAATACTCATTATCTACATTCACTGCTGGAGGCGGCGTATCAAAACTGCGTCGCCAAATTTTCACTTGATCATCACCGTGCTTCGCTGCTGTTTCTGCCTTATTCAATCCCGTCAACGCACCGTAATGTCGCTCATTTAATCGCCAGCTCCGCTCAACCGGCACATACAAGGAGTCCATTTCATCCATGGCCAACCACAATGTGCGCATGGCACGAGTCAGCACCGATGAATACGCAATATCAAACCCCATACCCGCTTCTTTCAATAGTTGGCCGGCCATCTTTGCTTGTGACACACCCGCTTCCGTTAAATCAACGTCATGCCAACCAGTGAATCGATTCTCTTTATTCCAAGTACTTTCACCGTGCCTAAGCAATACCAGCTGATACATAACACACCTCTATCGTTTTAAAGTACACCACTATTCAAGCGGCGCTCATTTAGCCCTAGTAGACACTACGAGCACATAAAACCCCATTGTAACGCAAACACATGGAGTGAGTGAACCACGTTCTAATCCTCTCGAGGAAATCGTATCTTACGACGATACGGAAACACATCGGCGACACGTCCTTCTAATATGTCTTTTTGCAAACCGCTCCAAAAGTTGGCTTCATACAAATCCGCATGTTTCTCTTCAAAGCTCTGTTGAGCTTTTCGATTACCCGAGAAAAACAAGCGAAATTCTTCAGGGAACACATCTTCATCCGCCACCGAATACCATAAGTCACCCGCCATTTCTTGCTCTTCTTGAAAGGCATTTTTAGGTTCAGGAATCTCTCTGAAATTACAATCCACCAATGGGCAGACTTCATCATAATCGTAAAAAACAACTCGATTATGTCGAGTGACTCCAAAGTTTTTCAGCAGCATGTCGCCAGGGAAAATATTGGCGGCGGCCAGTTGTTTGATGGCATTGCCGTATTCGTCCATCGCACTTTCAATGTCGTCATCCGATGCGTCGGCGAGATACATATTTAACGGCACCATTTTTCGCTCGATGTACACATGCTTCAATACAATACCGCGATCGCTTTCTTCTAAAATCGACGGCGCTTTTTCTCGTAATTCGGCCAATAACTCATCTGAAAATCGAGAACGTTTAAATGCCAAATTATGAAACTCTTGCGTGTCGGCCATGCGCCCAACTCGATCCCAACGCTTTACTAATTCGTATTTTTCTTTCACCTCTTGGCGCGTCATACTTTTAGGTGGGGTAAACTTGTCTTTAATGATTTTGTACACGTAGTTATAAGACGGCAAGGTAAACACCAGCATGACCATACCTGGAATACCTGGGGCAATAATATATTGCTCTTCTTTCGGTGTCTCTCGCGTATGCGCCACAGCGCTTCGATAAAACTCTGTTTTACCATGACGGTCGTGCCCAAGCGAGTTGTACATTTCAAACATTTCTTTGTTAGGCATTAAATCAATCAAAAAACGCACATATTGAGATGGGACCGTAGAGTCGACCATGAAATAACTGCGTGAGAAACTGAACAAAATGCTGAGATCTTTAGGTCGAACTAATAATGTATCAACGTACACGGCTCCTTGTTCGTTATTCAAAAATACAACCACAAATGGTTTTTGAACACCGGTTGTTTCAGAAACCACTCGTCCAATTAAATACGCGCCTTTATTTCTGAAAAACAAGGAATTCAAAGTCTCTAAATGAATCACTTCATGTTCAGAAAAGCTGGGAATAATTAACTCGACACTCGCATCGAACAAGCGATTAATATCGCGTTCTCGATTTTCAAATGGCACATTGAACTCAAAATCATCGAACATCCGTTCTAATAATTTTTTTATCGTTCCGCCGACTGGATAAATGGTTGAAATTTCTTCATTATTTACATCAAGATCCAACGCTTTATTTTCTAACGCAAACACAAATGCATGAAAGTCTTGAATTTTTCGATGCTTGAACAAATAGCCATACACAGAGTTAAAAAATGTTTGTGCAATTTCATAATTTTGATGACTCTGAACGATGTCAGCATATTCTTGCTTTGCTTCATGCCACAGCTCACTCTTTAAAACATTCTCACCCACCAATGAGGTGGATGCTTCAGCTACTCCGATGACTTTACGCTTATACAAGGCCAGTCGAAGGTGTCCCGATTCTTGAACCGCGCCCCAGTCAGCTCGCTCAAAACGAGACTGTGCTCCCAAAGTAATGTTTTGAAAGTCCGAAAAATACGCATTAAAACCGTTTAAAATAACACGCGCCAATCGTCTTACATTATTTGCTCTGGCCATAGTTACAACTCGATTATTAGATTTGATTCACTGATCACCACACCGGTTTCATCGGAAA
>JBCDEX010000022.1:0-14380 GCA_039178995.1 Pseudomonadota bacterium
CAGCAGTTTTTCAATCATTTAAAATCATTTCAGCGGCTTTATTTGCAATCGCAATTACGTTTGAGTGAGTATTACCCGAGTTAATAGCTGGCATGACCGAAGCATCCACCACACGCAAGCGCTTCAAACCATGGACACGCAATGACGGATCCACCACCGCCAGCTCATCCACGCCCATCTTACAGGTACCCACTGGGTGATAATTGGTTTCTGCGTGGTTGCGAACAAACTCTTCAATTTCTTCGTCGGACTGAACCTCAGCGGATGGCAACACCATGCGCTTTTCAGATTTAAACAAGCTTGGTGCCGCCAAAATTCTACGTGCGATTTTAACGCACTTAACCATGACGGCCATGTCATCTGGGTGTTCACAGTAATTAAACTGAATGGCCAACGGCTCATTCGGCTTATTGGACTTAAGCTTCACAAACCCTCTACTTTTCGGCTGAACGTTGTACAAATGAATGCAATGTCCATGACCTAAGCGACGCATGAAATGCCCTTCCAGCATCGCCGGTGAAAACAGCATTTGGATGTCAGGGTTTTTTAACGACAAATCACTTTTAACAAAGCCCCCAGCTTCCGCTCCATTGGCAGTCAAAATGCCTTGTCGTTTAAATATATACTTAAATAACTCTGGAATCGATCGAATCAAAAACGGAATCGACAGACCAATACCCTTATAACCTCTGACTTCGGTGTTCACCACGATATCGATATGATCCGACAAGTTTTTACCTACGCCAGGCAAATGATGCACAAGCGGAACATTGTGCTGTTCCAGCTCAGCTTGATCACCAATCCCAGACAACATCAATAAATGCGGTGAATTAATCGCCCCCGCACTTAATACCACTTCTTTGTCCGCATTGATGACGCTGTCTACGCCATTCACTTTACACTGAACGCCCGTTGCTTCATTACCATCAAATACGATTTTTTCAACGAATACGCCGGTCATCACGGTTAAGTTACTGCGATGTCTTACTGGGTGCAAAAACGCATGCGCGCTGCTGCAACGCTGTCCTTTCCCGTTTTGATACACCTGGTATAACGTCACCCCTTCTTGGTCAGCGGCATTTAAATCATCGGTGCGTTGCGCCACGCCAGACTCCACCACGGCGTCTAAAAAATCGTGGCTCAATTCGTTTTGCGACGTCGCATCCACCACCAATTGTTCACCGTCGTACCCATGAAATTCAGGATCCATGCCCTGACGTAGCTGCTTCTGCGTGGCTTTAAAGTGAGGCAGCATATCGTCCCACCCCCAGCCATCAGAGCCCAACTCAACCCAACGATCAAAATCATCTGGCACACCGCGCGTAAACACCATCGCATTCACCGAACTTGAACCGCCGAGGACCTTTCCTCGAGGACAGTACATTCTGCGATTGTTCATGAACGGCTCAGGTTCTGTGTAGTATTTCCAGTTATGTCTCGGGTCCCACATCAATCCCAGAACGCCCACTGGCACACGTGTCAAAAAACTCTTATCTTCTGGTCCTGCTTCAATCAAACATACTCGATGATTTGGATTGACTGACAGTCGATTGGCCAAGACACACCCTGCCGAACCGGCTCCCACAATGACGTAGTCAAATGTTCGCGTATTCATATATTGCCTCTAATGTTGTCTCTATAGCCGCCTATTACTAAATGGTCTGCGTGGTTTTGAATCGTTCTTCGATGCATTATTGTACGTTGATACGCTGATGTTTTTTCTGGATAACAGCAATCTCAATTGATACCACGTTTCCCAGAACAGCGTCGATCGCTTTGATCCATTCACCCACACTTTACGCACCAGCTTTTTAGTGACTGCATGCGCATCTGGCGAGCGCGTCAACAGCACCTCACTGAACGCCAATGCCGCTCTTAATGGCTCCGCCTCAACGTGAGTAACCAGCCCATAATCCATCGCCGTGGACGCATCAACAATGTCGGCACTCAGCGTCAATTGCATAAAATGATCCAACCGCATCACTTCAGGCGCGCTCAACAAACCGCTCATATCCGGGATTAATCCCCACTTGCTTTCCATAATTGAATAGCTCGCATCCTGAGCGGAATATCGAATGTCCGCTCCCAGCGCAATCTGCAAGCCCCCGCCAAAACAGTTGCCATTAATCACCGCAATCACAGGAACAGGGAGGTCGCGCCACACGGCTGCACAGCGCTGAAAAATATTATCCGAACGCCCAAATTTAAGCGCGTCTTTTAACAACTTTAATGGCGGCGCACTGAAATTACTGACGTCCAACCCAGCGCAAAATGACGGTCCTTTTGCGGTCAAGATAACCACGCGGATAGAGCGGTCTTTTTTAATGATGCGCTGCGCTTTGACCAAGGCATGCATCATGTCGGAATCAATTGCGTTGTATTTTTCTGGTCGATTCAAGCTGACGATGGCGACATGCTCACCATGTCGCTCAATTAACACTCGATCTAATATATTCAACGCAACCTCACTTGATCAATGATCAATTCCAATATCAATTACGGGAGCAACAACCACAACGCGCCGTAATGCTTCAGTGCGGACGACGCTTGCTCAGCTGCTTTGCCAATGCCCATGTAAATATCAACGCGCCCTGCGCCTTTAATCGCACCGCCTTTGTCTTGCGCAAAGAAAATGCTCGGCGTGTGGCCCATCAAATCACCGCGCGCATTTAAGATCGGACGATTAATCAATACCGACGAACCGTACGGAATGAAATTCGGATCAACTGCGACCGAACAATAAGCCGTCACTGGCTGACCTATTGAACCGGTTGGCAATCGTTTACTTTTCTTAAAGAACACATAACTTTTATTCAAAGACAAGACCTCACGAATGCGGCTCGGGTTCGCTCTCAACCAATCTTGAATGGATCGCAACGACACTTCCGACGCACTTAAATAACCTTGTTCAACCATGTATCGTCCGATGCTGTAATAACCATGACCATTGCTGCCCGCATAACCAAACGTGTACTGTTCACCGGTTTCAATAAATTCAACAATGCCCGAACCTTGAATTTGCATAAAGAAAGGGTCGATTAAATTATCGGTGTAGCCAATTTCCAAACCCATGCCATTCAACGCGCCTTCGAAATCAATTTGCTCACGCGTCGGCATCGGTTTTGGTAAGTTGGGCGTACCATATACAGGATATCTATAACGCAACGTGCGGCGCGAACTGATGTTAATTTTTGGTGAAAAATAACCGGTAAATTGAACGTTTCCTCGTTGATCTTTACCCGAAATTTTGTAGGCATTTAAACGCGGAAGACCCGCTCGTGGATTGCGCGCCCAACGCTCCACTTCCGACAAACTTTGCAACATTTGATCGCGTGTTACACGCAAATTACCAACCTGCTTTGAATACCCGCTCGATTTTGCATACAAATAACTGCGCTGACGAGCAATCGCCGTATTCAAATCACACTCTCGAATCGCTTGAACTCCTCTCGGAAAATTATCCAAGGTATACACATCAGATAAGTAGGGCGCTTGCAAATTACGTCCGTCATTTTTAAATGAATAATCCGTTTGAGTGCTCGTCGAGCTGCCACAACCGACTAAAAATACACTCAATACAATGCTGACTAACGCCTCTTTCAATGTCACAATAAAACCCTTTTTTAATTAATTATAATGTAAGACCCATGGCCCGTTGAATCAAATGCTTTTTCACTGTTGGCTGTTTTGAAAACCAGCGCATGCCCGCATTTCTAATAAACGACACACTCAAGTTTTCATTTTCATACAGCCTAGAAAACCCTTCAACAACTGCCATCATCCCTAAGTTATGCACTTTACGGCGACTCTGATATCGCAATAATGTATCATGTGCATACCAGGATGACGATTTACGCTTCGCGCGCATAATTTCTTCTGCCAACACACGCACATCTTGAATGCCTAAGTTGATGCCTTGCCCTGCCAACGGATGAATTGCGTGCGCCGCATCCGCAACCAACGCCAACCCCTCATCGACGTAGTCAATCGCATGACATTGCGTCAATGGAAAACAATAGCGTTTCGACACCGACACCACCCGCCCCAAAGTCAACTCAAACGCCAATTCCAATTCGTGCATGAACGCATCGTCATCCAATCCGATCAACTCATTGATATGCTCTGGCGTGCTTGACCACACAATCGACGACAACGACTGCTGCTCGCTCGCCAGTGGCAAAAACGCCAAAGGTCCTGACGCTAAAAAACGCTGGCGCGCGATGTCACCATGCGCTATCTCAGTGTCTACAACCGCCACCAACGCATGCTGCTGATACGCCCATTGACGCGTTTTCATCAGCTGAGATGTGCGCACAAACGATTGCGCACCATCGGCACCAATTAATAACGCACACGATACCTGTTCACCATTACTGAGTAACAGCGTCCAACGATGCGCCAATTCATCACGCTGAATCTCGTTAAGCATCGTTTCCTGATACACCGTAATATCAGACTGCGCGGTTTGTCGTTGCAATGCCGCAATCAATTCTTGGTTTTCGATGATGCAACCGAGCTGCTCACACGCCACTTCTTCCGCCGAAAACTCAACACGCGCATTGCCTTGCGCATCCCACACATGCATGTCTTGATACAAACACACACGTTCTAAGTTCAATTGCTCCCACGCGCCTAAGCGCTTCACGCGCTCCATCGACGCGAGGGTTAACGCACTGACACGGGGCATCACATCGTGCACATCGGCAATGACGTGATCCGCCACCTGAGACACTCCCTGCGCGTCGAGCAAGGCCACGCGGAATGACGACGCGCTCAGCTCAAGCGCCATCATGTACCCAGCGATACCCCCGCCACTGATCACCACATCAAACTGCGTGATGCTGTCGCTCGCTTGCGTGCTGTGCGCGTCTTGCATCATGCCCCTTTACCCTGCCATCAGCCGTTGGATGTCATCGATTTCTTTCGGCACACCGTCTGTCATCACATCACACCCTGACTTGGTGACCAATACATTATCTTCAATGCGAATGCCAATGCCTCGCCAACGTGCATCAACGTCACTGTTCGAGGGCGACACATAGATGCCTGGCTCAACGGTAAACGTCATGCCCGGCTCTAAACAGCGCCAATGATCATCAATGCGATATGCGCCCACATCGTGCACGTCCATGCCCAGCCAATGCCCAGCACGGTGCATGTAAAAGTCAGAATAGCGGCGTTTTTCAATGATCTCTTCGCGCGAGCCTTTGAGTAATTTCAATTCCATCAACCCATCGACGATTACGTCGACGGTGGTGTCGTGCACCACATTCCAATGCGCTCCAGCCTTGACGCTGGCAATGGCGGCTTTCTGTGCCTCTAACACGATGCGGTACAGCGCGGCTTGCTCTTGGGTAAACACGCCGTTGACTGGAAACGTTCGTGTGATGTCGGCCGCGTAGTATTCCAATTCACAGCCTGCGTCGATGAGCACCAAATCGCCCGCCTCCATTTTACGTCGGTTCTCCACGTAGTGCAGCACGCACGCATTGTCGCCACTGCCCACGATGCTGTTGTACGCAGGCAAGCGCGCACCTGATTGATGGAACTCATGGAGAATGTCGGCCTCAAGCTGGTATTCATACATACCGGGCTCGCACAGCTGCATCGCCCGACAATGCGCACGCGCTGAAATTTCACCCGCTTGACGCATGATCGCCTGCTCCGCAGCGCTTTTAAACAAGCGCAAATCGTGCAGATGGTGATTTAAGTCTGAAAAATCCGTGGGGATTTGCACACCCGATCGCGCTCGGCCCCGCAAATCATTGACCCAACCTGCGATGGATTCATCCAAGATCTTATTGCGCCCAATGGCGTAATACGTTTTCGCACGCCCTTCCAGCAAGCTCGGCAAAATCTCATTGATGTCATCGATTGGAAACGCATCATCTACGCCATAACGCGTCGGCGCGTCGTCTGGACCACAACGATAGCCGTTCCACAGCTCCATTTTTTGGTCTTTCGCACGACAAAACAACAGCGTTTCCGCGACCTCACTCCCTGGAATCAGAACCAATACCGCCTCTGGCTCATCAAACCCTGTCAGATAATAAAAATCGCTGTCTTGACGAAATGGATAATCCACGTCGCTGTTGCGCATCACCTCGTTCGCCGACGGGATAATGGCAATGCTGTTACCGTCCATTCGCCCCATCAAAGCATGCCGGCGTTGTTTAAATTCAGTTGCAGAAATCATGGAATCCATTACGTATCGTTGGTTAAGTTAGATCGCGTCCGCTTATTATCTACTAATGAAGCGTATCATCGGGTGTGAGGTCGGCTATACAAATCACGCGCACCAACACGTTCAAATGACTGACAACTTCAGTAAAACTCTCTTCCAATTCTTTCTCATCGTCTTCGCCTACCGTGATTTGACTGATCTCAGCGATGCCTCTCAACGCGTCTTGCGCGTCTTTCGTCAAACCGGCTTGAGCTGGGTTGTACGACGCGAACCCTAATAAAAATGATTCCGCCCAGAACGCCACGGCGCTCACACGTTGTGCCAATGAAGTCTTAGAGTGAGGAAGGATCACCCGAAACTCACCCTCATCGTCATTGATCATGCGCTCGGTTTGATGAAAAAAGGAACTCAAGAAGTCGATTTCTAACGATGTCGGCTCGACGCCCGTAATATCCAACCACAGCATGGCTTGCTCATACCACGGCGATATCTCTTTAGGTGCCTGTCGGCCTTTGCGTACGGCCAAAAAGCCACTCAACCAACCGTGCCACGTCGAGGCATCGTGCAAGGAGTCCCACTGCACAAATATTCCCTGTGCTTCTTGATAACTCAATGTCGTGTCGTTCGTTGCCATGTATCCGCCTTAGCATCATCGCATTATACAAAACAGCCAGTATAACATCGTCTGGGAATATAATTGACCCCTAAAGCCTAGAACACTATAGTAGTAAGCACACTTGCAAGGAATAAAAACTAGACACTTATGAGCGACTCTCAATACACATCACTTGAGCACAAAATCGATAAGTTAATTAAGTTGTGCCATCAACTTCACAAAGAGAATTCTGCGCTGCTCAAAAAAGAGAGTGACTGGAACATTGAGCGCAGCGAATTGACTCAGAAAAATGAGCACGCCGTCAAACAAATTAAAGAAATGATTGATCGTCTAAAAAAACTGGAAAAACACTCATGAGCGATGACATAAGCCCATTAAAGATCAACATCCTTAACAAAGAATATTTGATCAATTGCCCTGAAGAACAACGCAGCGAATTGATTAAAGCTGCGGATTATTTAAATTCGCAAATGCAAAAGATCAAAGGCGATGGCAAAGTCGTAGAATTTGATAAAATCGCAATCATGGCAGCGGTTAATTTGTCTTACGATTTAATGCAGTTCACACAAGGCGATAAAGAACAACACAAAACCGAGCATCACAAACAGCTCAAAAAACTCAATAACAAAGTAGACGACGCGCTCAATCAACTACTTCAGCTTGAAATATAATCACCAAGCGTATACCTCATCCGTATTACATAAAACCATACAAAGTCTGTTGGAGGCATGCATTAATTTGCTATACTTACAGAGTTCTCTGGTATTTCTGTCAGGCTGTAATCCCTTGACCTTAATAACACTTCGGGAATTTGATCGGTTAGCAGTGTGCATGCCTATCCTAGAATGGGAAGCCTAAACTAACCCAGGAATGCCCACCTTGAACATTTCGGTTCAAGGATACACATGCCAACGTTATATTGGAGAGCACTCACCTACGGTCACGTTTACTACTGTGACAATCAGCGTGACAAAGGACCCATAGTGTCTCAGAAAAAAAAACAACGCATTCAAGACAAAAAAGAAAAACTCCGGCAGGCGTTTAATTCCGCTCGCGCATCGCACACATCGCTGCAAAAAAACCTGATTGCCCACCGTCAATTAACAGCACTTAAACGCACCAGCGCATTCAAACGCGCTAAGCGCATCGCCTTGTATTATTCCGTCAACAACGAAGCCTGCACTCAATTAATTTTTGAGCACGCATTGCGCAGCGGAAAACAGTGTTTTTTACCGTGCATACAAGACGACAAGCACATGCATTTCAAGGCGCACCATCGCACCACACCACTGACTCAAAACCGTTACCGAATTCCCGAACCTCGCTTCGGAAAACGCGTTCATTCACGCCACATGGATTTGGTCATTACCCCGCTCACCAGTGTCGACTCACACGGCACACGCATTGGTATGGGCGGCGGTTATTACGATCGAACGTTTGCGTTTAAACAACGCGCACGCCACACTCAATTAATTGGACTCAGCAGCACCCCTGTATCTCAGCAACGCCTACCAAAAGATCCGTGGGACATTCAACTCGATGGTGTACTCACACCATCGACATTTTTGAAGACGAAAAAATCAGCGAAACACTGAGGTAACGCAATAAATCGTATCGATTCATCAAGAGAAAAGAGAGCAAGCATCGAATGTAATTGACAATCTAAGCGTTATTAACACGCTCGACTCACATATTTTTTCTTAACTTACCTACACTCCTACACTATGGTTGGAAAAAAACCAAATATGGCAAGCCCAAGCCATCAATCCAAAAATCGTTTGTACGCTATATTATTGCTTTCTTCGCTGTAGGTATAACCCAAGGTCTCAAAAAAAGCCGCTAATTGATCACGTTCAGATTTTGGAACTTGCATGCCCAGCAGCACACGACCAAACGCAGAACCATGATTTCGATAGTGAAACATCGAAATATTCCACGTCGTACCCAGCTTATTTAAAAATGCCATCAACGCGCCAGGTCTTTCTGGAAAAATAAAGCGATACACTACCTCATCCGACACACTCGCACCATGACCGCCCACCATATGACGCACATGCACTTTAGCAATGTCATTGTCACTCATATCCGACACCGTATACCCTTTATCACGAAGTGTTGCTAACAGAACTTTGCGATCGTCCGTCGCAGGATCAATTTGTAATCCCACAAAAATATTTGCTTTATCACCTTCTGAGTAACGATAATTAAACTCTGAAATATTTCGTTTCCCAAGCACGTTACAAAACTTTCTGAAACTGCCCGGCACTTCTGGAATGGTGACACTTAAAATGGCTTCGCGCTGCTCACCCATTTCCGTGCGTTCGGAAATATAGCGCAGACGATCAAAATTGATGTTCGCGCCACTGGCAATCGCCACCACTGTTTTGTCATTCCACTTTTTCTTCGCCAGATATTTTTTCATGCCAGCAACCGCCAACGCACCCGCCGGTTCGGTAATCGCACGCGTGTCGTCAAAGATGTCTTTGATCGCCGCGCAAATTTCATCGGTGCTCACGGTCACAACGTCATCCACAAGGTCTTTCGCCACACGGAACGTTTCTCTACCAATTCGCGCAACCGCGGCACCGTCTGCAAAGATGCCCACGCTGGGCAAATCAACTGGCTTACCAGCATCCAACGCGGCTTTAAAGCACGCCGCATCGTCGGCTTCAACCGCAATGATTTTTGTTTTGGGACTGACGTATTTCACATACGATGCGATGCCCGCCACCAAACCGCCGCCGCCAACGCAGACAAACACCGCGTCGAGTGGATGTGTGGTTTGGCGCATGATCTCCATGCCAATCGTACCCTGACCCGCGATGACCAACGGGTCATCGTATGGGTGTACCATCACCAAGCCTTTGTCTTTCACCAACTGCGTTGCCAACGCAGACGCCTCATCATAGGTGTCGCCGTGCAGTACCACTTTGACGCCCCGCGCCTTCACCGCATCCACTTTGATCTGAGGCGTTGTTTTCGGCATCACAATCGTTGCACGAATGCCTTTCTTTTGCGCCGCCAATGCCACGCCTTGCGCATGATTGCCCGCCGAACACGTCACCACACCTTTTTTAAGCTGTGCAGCACTGAGAGAGTTAATTTTATTATACGCACCGCGTAATTTAAACGAAAACACAGGTTGCAAGTCTTCTCGCTTCAAAAACACACTGTTATTAAAACGCTGAGACAAAAGCGGCGCGGGGTCTAGCGGCGTTTCAACCGCCACATCATACACACTCGCTTCCAATATTTTCTTGATGTATTCGTTTGGCATAAAATTTCCATTGTTTTGATAAACTTTCACAGCCTAGCTGCGTATAATATCTTTTTTACCCCCAAACACAACAGGAGCATCTCGTGTCACGCCAGCAATCATTAAAAGAACAGGCCGCTCAAGCTGCGTACGATTACGTTGAATCACAACTCACTAAAGACAGCATTTTAGGCATTGGCACAGGCTCTACTACGAATTGCTTCATTGATCTGTTGGGCGATTTAGTCGGCCAAATCGCAGGCACCGTGTCCAGCTCGGATGCCAGCACCAAGCGACTCGAACAATTGGGCCACACGGTCTTTTCATTAAATGAAGTCTCAAGCGTCGACTTTTACATTGACGGTGCAGACGAAGTCGATGATCATCTCAACCTACTCAAAGGCGGCGGCGCGGCCTTAACACGAGAAAAGATTGTCGCCAGCGTGAGCAAGGAATTCATCTGCATTGTCGACGATAGCAAATGTTCAACGCACTTGGGCGGTTTCCCGCTCGCCGTCGAAGTCATCCCCATGGCGCGCAGCGCGGTTGCACGACAACTGGTCGCATTGAATTGCTCTCCGGTGTACCGAGAAGGGGTGGTCACCGACAACGGAAACATCATTCTAGACTGTTATGATTTCCCAATTCCGCAGCCGTTCGAGACGGAAAAACTCATCAACAACATTCCCGGTGTCGTGTGTAATGGCATCTTTTCTCAGCATGCCGCACACCGCTTGATCGTCTCAAGCGACAACGGTATCGATGTTAAACAGCGTTAAATTATAAAATCTGCGTAGACAGTAAGTACTCACAAGAGTATCATCGCTCTCGGCTGAACGAAGAATAAGAAGCAGCCTCCAACAACAAATCAAAAAATGAAGTACAACGCATAAATAAACAACACATAAATAAGGAGACTCACAATGTCTTGGGTTAATGATTTTAAAGATTTTGCGATGAAAGGGAATGTAGTCGACATGGCCGTTGGTGTGGTAATCGGTGGCGCATTCGGTAAAGTGGTCAGCTCGTTCGTTGAGAACGTCATCATGCCACCCATTGGTGTGCTTATGGGCGGCACCGACTTTTCTAAATTGGCCATCACACTGCAAGAAGCAGTGGGTGAAACACCTGCGGTACTATTGAACTACGGTGCATTCATTCAATCATTGGTCGACTTCTTAATCATTGCAGCTGCGATTTTCTGGGTTGTGCGCGGTATGAGCAAACTGCAAAAAGCAAAAGAAGAAGAGCCAGCAGGCCCAACCAGCGAAGAGCTGTTAGTCGAAATCAGAGACGCATTGAAGAACAAATAACACTGCGTTTGTTGATGAAAAAGGCCGCTGTATTCAGCGGCCTTTTTTAAATGCATGTCGTTTGCTAACCGCCAGCGCACTGCCTACCAAGAAAACTCATACAGCACCCCGAGAAACACCACACAGCCAACCCACTGATTGTTTAAAAACGCCTTAAAACAACGCTCACCTTCTCGAGACCCAATCAATCGCTGTTGATACACAAACAAGCCCAACACACACACCAGAGCGACAAAATACACCACCGAGAAACCACGCAGCCAGCCTACGATCACCAACATCAACACGCACAGAGCTTGCAACGACGTGGTTATGAAGCCTACTCGCTCTCCAAACCAAATGGCCGTCGACTTCACTCCAATCTCTTCATCGTCTGCCTGATCCATCAGTGCGTAAAACGTGTCGTACGCCACCGTCAAACTCAACACGGCAATGTACAAGCAGGCCACTTCAACGCCCAAGGCGCGCTCCGCAGCGGAATACACCATCACCACACCCCATGAAAACGCAGCTCCCAAAAAGAATTGAGGGAACATAAACCAGCGCTTTGTAAACGGATACAAGGCCGCCAACCCCAGCGCCACCACAGACAGCACGATGGTCTGTGCATTGGTGAAACACACGCACACAAAGGACAGTACACACAAAACAGCAAATAAACCCAGCGCCTCTCGACTGCTCACCCGCCCTGAGGTCAACGGACGATTTTGCGTCCGCGCCACATGCAAATCAATGTGACGATCTGCGAAATCGTTAATCACACACCCCGCCGAACGCGTCAGCACGCAGCCTAAGCTGAAGATCACCACATGAGCGATGCTTGGCGCACCATCGGATGCCAACCACAACGCCCACATCACCGGCCACCACAGCAGTAAAATACCAATGGGCTTATCCAAGCGCATCAACTGTGCGTATGCGACCCACTGTAACTTAGTGGGCATTGGACGCTTCCACCTCGTGCACATCTGCATGCGCATTGAACGAGCTTAAAAAATACTCTGACACCAACATGCGCTTGGGGCGCCGATTGGATGCCGATGCCGCGGAATCACGCTGCGTAAACACCGAATAACGCGCCCACACGCGCCCAGACTCCAACGACTGTAAGTGCTCTGAGATCAATGCCGTTGACGGCAACGGCACATGCCCGATACGGATCACCCCACGATCGCTTTTCAAGCGTTTAAACAACACGCTGCCGAGCGGCTTCTGACGCAATTGCATCAGTTGTTTCCAATGACCTTGTAATGCGTATTGCGGCACCACACTGCGCGCATACACCCATTGCACCCCCGATGCGCTCAACATGACCTGGCGCACCCACACTCGATCGGAGATTCTCAAACCCAATGCGTGTCGTTCGTACTCCAAAGGTTTTTCCCATGCCTCACTTAACACCCGCACATGCATGGTGTCGCCGCTCTGGGCTTCAATGTATTTCGTCAACGAGCCTTTGACCTTCATCGCGCCACGCAAGCGCGCTGGAACACGGTGCAACATCAGACGTGGAGAGCGCCACGCTGCATTTGGACGGATGAGAGATTCGTAATGGAAGTTGGCATTAAACATGCGTAGAATAGAGAGCCTTATTCAATTGTGTGACACGTAATTGACGCGGTGGCCATTGCTTGAATTCTAACACAGCCACAACACACATCAGAAACATAACGAACGAAGAAACAAGGAATCATCATGGCACAGTGGGAATGCATTGTTTGCGGAATAATCTATGACGAAGCGCAGGGCTGGCCTGATGACGGCATTGCACCTGGTACTTTATGGAAAGACGTCCCTGAAGATTGGCTATGCCCAGACTGCGGCGTAGGCAAAGAGGACTTTGAAATCATCGAAGGCACCGAAGGCGATGCCGTTGGCGGACACACAGGATCAACTGCGCCCATCGTCATCATCGGCAGTGGCTTATCTGGCTACACTCTCGTACGTGAGCTACGCAAAATCGACAAAGACGCACCAATCATCATGGTCACACGCGATGACGGGCATTCGTATTCTAAGCCGATGCTGTCCACAGGCTACACCAAAAACAAAAGCGCCGATGATCTGATCATGAAGCCGGCCGACGGCATGGCCGAGCAGCTAAACATCGACATCAAAGCCTTTACTGAAGTCACCTCGATCAATGCCGACGCGAACAGCATCAGCATTAAAGACGGCGATGACATTACATACAGTAAGCTGGTCTTGGCATGGGGCGCATCGACCATCAACCCTCCGCTCAAAGGCGATGCCACCGACGACGTGTTCTCCATTAATGACCGCTTAGACTATGCAGCCTTCAGAGGCCACTTAGACGCGGTGAACGCGAAGAAGATTGCCATCATCGGTGGCGGCCTGATTGGCTGTGAATTCACCAACGACTTAATCAACGGTGGCTACAGCATCGACGCAGTCGACCCATTGGCCTACTGCCTGCCCACCTTATTACCTGAAGCAGCGGGTAAAGCGGTGCAATCCGCGCTTGAAGAACTCGGCGCCACGTTCCACTTCGGCAAGTTGGTCACAGAGGTGAACAAAGCAGGCGATCAATTGAGCGTGTCGTTGAACGATGGCTCAAGCTTAACCGCCGACGCAGTGGTCTCGGCCATTGGTGTGCGTCCACGCCTCGAGCTGGCTCAAGCAGCCAACATCGAATGCAATCGAGGCATCGTCGCCAATGAGTTCTTAGAGACCAGCGCCGACAACATTTACACCTTAGGTGACTGCGCCGAAGTCAAAGGGCATGTGTTGTTCTACGTTGCACCGCTCATGGCGTGTGCGCGCAGCCTTGCCAAGACACTGACGGGCGAGAAAACAGCGGTGCGCTACCCTGCCATGCCAGTCGGCATCAAAACGCCAGCCTGCCCAGTGATGGTGTCTCCACCACCACGTGACGCAGACGGCGAATGGGAAATCACACAAGACGGTCGCAATGTCTGCGCCGAGTTCAGGAACCCTCAAGGCAGCTTGCTTGGGTTTGCGCTCACCGGCGACAAAATGACCGAAAAGGC
>JBCDEX010000023.1:0-14308 GCA_039178995.1 Pseudomonadota bacterium
AAAATCCGCCAGAGACATAAAAGAATACGTCGTCTGAGTCTTTCATCACCAGCTTCACACTGCCTGGTTGAAGAACAGTTAACAAAGGAGCATGGCTCGCGGTAATACCGATATCACCCAATTGCCCTGCGGCAACAATAAGCTCGACATCGCCAGCAAACAACTCTTCTTCGGCGCTTACAATGTGACATTGAATCGATGCCATGCTTATTTCCTCATTAACCTACTGTGTGACTCTTTAGTGTAACGAACCGTCGACTTACAACGTTTTCGCTTTTTCTACTGCTTCTTCAATCGTACCAACCATGTAGAACGCTTGCTCTGGTAGGTGATCAAACTCACCTTCTAAAATGCCTTTAAAGCCTCGGATAGTTTCGCTTAATGTAACGATTTTACCGTCTTGACCTGTAAACACTTTTGCAACGTTGAACGGTTGAGATAAGAAACGCTCGATCTTACGTGCGCGAGCAACGGTTTGTTTGTCTTCTTCAGACAATTCGTCCATACCTAAGATCGCAATGATGTCTTTCAGCTCAGTGAAGCGCTGAAGAACCGTTTGCACACCACGTGCTGTTTCATAATGCTCTTGACCAACGATCAATGGATCCAACTGACGTGAACTTGAGTCCAATGGGTCAATCGCAGGGTAAATACCTTTTGATGCAATGTCACGAGACAATACAACGGTTGAATCCAAATGCGCGAACGTTGTTGCTGGCGATGGATCGGTTAAATCATCCGCTGGTACATAAACCGCTTGGATCGATGTAATTGATCCAACTTTGGTCGATGTAATACGCTCTTGTAATTCACCCATTTCTTGTGCCAACGTTGGCTGGTAACCTACCGCTGACGGCATACGACCCAAGAGTGCTGATACTTCGGTTCCAGCCAATGTGTAACGATAAATGTTATCAACGAATAATAGAACGTCTTTTCCTTCGTCACGGAATTTTTCCGCCATGGTCAAACCCGTCAATGCAACACGCAAACGGTTACCTGGTGGCTCATTCATCTGACCGTATACCATGGCAACTTTTGAGTTTGTGAAGTTTTCAACATCCACAACACCTGCTTCTTGCATTTCATGGTAGAAATCGTTTCCTTCGCGAGTACGCTCACCAACACCGGCAAATACAGACAAACCTGAATGCGCAGTTGCGATGTTATTGATCAATTCCATCATGTTTACGGTTTTACCAACTCCAGCACCACCGAACAATCCAACTTTACCACCCTTTGCAAACGGGCATATTAGGTCGATAACTTTAATACCTGTTTCTAGCAAATCCGCTGACGCTGACAACTCATCGTAAGCAGGTGCTTTACGGTGAATTGGCATACGCTCTTTTTCACCAATCTCACCACATTCGTCAATTGGGTTACCCAATACGTCCATGATGCGACCCAGTGTTTCAACACCTACTGGCACATTAATTGGTGCGCCTGTGTTGGTTACTTCAAGTCCACGGCTAATGCCTTCGGACGAACCCATAGCAATCGCACGAACAATGCCGTCGCCTAATTGTTGCTGAACTTCCATCGTTAAGTTTTTATCACTGACCAACAGTGCGTCATAAACTTGTGGCACAGAATCACGTGGAAATTCCACATCAATTACGGCTCCAATGATTTGTACAATACGCCCGTTACTCATACTGGGTTCCTCTTAAATAACCTGTGTTTAAAACAACTTTCGTTAAAATTTATACTGCGGCAGCGCCACCCACAATTTCTGACAACTCTTGTGTGATCGCTGCTTGACGCGCTCGGTTGTAAATCAACTGCAATTCATCAATCAATGATCCCGCATTGTCTGTTGCGTTTTTCATTGCCAACATACGTGCTGCTTGCTCGCACGATACGTTTTCTACTACGGCTTGATACACTTGTGACTCAATGTAACGCACCAATAATCCATCCAACAAAAACTCTGCTGATGGTTCATAAATGTAATCCCAATAGTGAGTCAATTCTTCGTCATCGCTCGCTTCAAGTGGCAACAATTGCTCCACTCGCGGGCTTTGCGTCATGGTATTGACGTATTCATTACTCACAATGTACAAACGGTCAATGTCACCATTGGTGTACGCTTCTAACATCACTTTGATGCTGCCAATTAAGTCCGCTAGTACTGGACGCTCACCTAAATCGCGAGCAGATGCAGTAATGTCTGCACCAATCGACTGAAAAAAAGTCTGTGCTTTTGTGCCCAATGTGCAGACTTTAACACCCACATTTTGTGACTGCCACTCACTCATTGATGCGAGTGCGGCTTTATATACGTTGACGTTTAAACCACCACACAAACCACGATCACTTGATACGATGATGTAGCCTACGTTTTTGATTTCATCGCGTGCTTGCATGTACGGATGTTGATATTCCGTATTGGCCTGTGCCAAATGACTGATCACAGAACGGATGCGTCGCGAATACGGCTTACCAAGCTCCATGTAAGTCTGAGCTTTACGCATTTTGCTCGCCGCAACCATCTGCATTGCATTGGTGATTTTCTGAGTACCTTTGATACTCGAAATCTGTGTGCGTATCTCTTTAGCGCCTGCCATGATTTATAACCTATCGTCGTTTACGTTCTCAACGCTTACCAAGTTTGCGTTGATTTGAATGTTTCAACCGCTGACTTAAATGTGGCTGCGATGTCGTCGTTGTATGCACCTGTTTTCACGATGTCATTCATCAACTCACCGTGTTCAGACTGCATGTACGACAACAAGCCTGTTTCAAATGCACTGACTTTTTCAACGTCAATGTCTGACAAATAACCTTCGTTCGCTGCATACAAGATGATGCCCATTTGCGCAGCGTTCAATGGCGCGTACTGCTTTTGCTTCATCAATTCTGTCACACGCTCACCGTGGTTAAGCTGCGCTTTTGTTGCGTCATCAAGATCGGATGCGAACTGAGAGAATGCCGCCAATTCACGATACTGCGCTAATGCTGTACGCACACCACCCGACAACTTCTTAATGATTTTCGTTTGAGCAGAACCACCAACACGCGATACCGATACACCGGCGTTCATTGCAGGACGAATACCTGAGTTAAACATACCGGTTTCAAGGAAGATCTGACCATCTGTAATTGAAATTACGTTGGTCGGTACGAATGCAGATACATCACCACCTTGCGTTTCAATGATTGGCAATGCCGTCAATGAACCGGTTTGGCCTTTTACTTCACCGTTGGTGAACTTTTCTACATAATCCGCGCTGACGCGTGATGCACGCTCTAATAGACGTGAATGTAAGTAGAATACGTCACCAGGATATGCTTCACGACCTGGAGGACGACGCAATAGCAATGAAATTTGACGATACGCCCATGCTTGCTTAGTTAAGTCATCAAAGATGATCAATGCGTCTTCGCCACGGTCACGGTAGTACTCACCCATGGTTGCACCAGCAAACGGTGCCAAGAACTGCATTGATGCCGCGTCTGATGCGGTCGCTGCAACGATCGTGGTGTGACCCATCGCACCGTGCTCTTCTAACTTACGTACAACGGCTGCAATCGATGATGCTTTCTGACCGATCGCAACATAAATACATTTAATGCCTGAATCTTTCTGGTTGATGATCGCATCAACCGCGATTGCTGTCTTACCTACCTGACGGTCACCGATAATCAACTCACGCTGGCCTCGGCCAATTGGCACCATTGAATCAACCGCTTTCAAACCAATTTGAACTGGCTGATCTACGGATTGACGATCGATTACCCCCGGTGCAATTTTTTCAATCGCATCGGTTAATTTTGTGTTCACGGGGCCTTTACCATCAATTGGCTCACCCAATGCATCAACCACACGACCTTCTAATTCAGGGCCTACTGGTACTTCAAGAATACGACCTGTGCACTTACACTTTTGGCCTTCTGCTAAACTGAGGTAATCACCTAACACAATCGCACCAACAGAGTCGCGCTCTAAGTTCAACGCCATGCCGAACACGCCGCCTTCGAACTCAATCATCTCGCCGTACATTACGTCCGTAATGCCATGAATGCGAACAATGCCGTCCGTAATAGAAACAATCGTTCCTTCATTTTGCGCTTGAGTTGATACCTCAAGGCCATCGATACGTTGTTTGATAATGTCACTAATTTCTGATGGATTTAGCTGTTGCATGCTAGATTCCCCAATGCGTTTTGTTTTATGAAGCCAACACCTGTGGTGTTATGCACTCATTGTTTCGGCCAGTTTTGCTAATCGTGCTTTAGCAGAACCATCTATTACTAAATCTCCAGCGTGAATAATGACTCCACCCATGATTGATGAATCAATCACAGTGTTGGCGTTCACTTCTCGAGATAATTTCTTTTCTAATGCGTTTACCAAACGAGCTTGCGTGTCGTCGTCCAATGCAAATGCCGTCCTGATTTCTACATCAATCGTTTTCTCTTGCTCTGCTTTTAATGCATCAAATTGCGATGCAATGTCTGGCAATAAACCCAATCGTTTATTCTCTGCCAGAGCAGCAATCAAGTTTTTTAATTGTGCGTTGATGTCGTCACCACAAACATCACTAAACAAGGTCACTTGTTGCTCACATGTCAACGACGGGTTATTCAACATTTTCTTAACAGCGTCTGTCTGAACGACATTCGCGGTGACCGCTAATTGTTGAGACCAATCCGACAATGCATTTGCTGACAATGCAAATTCAAATGCAGCTTTTGCGTAGGGTCTTGCTAATGTTCCTAACTCTGCCATGCGATTTCTCAGTACTCGTTACACAATATAAAACAATTAAAGCGACTTAATGAGATCTTCAACCAACGCTTTGTGCTGGTTTTCATCGATCTCTTTGCCAAGAATTTTCTCAGCGCCTAAAACTGCCAAACCAGACACTTGCTGTCGAAGCTGCTCTTTCGCGCGATTGGATTCTTGCTCAATCTCCGCCTGTGCTGCTGTCTTCAAGCGATTGCCTTCTTCACTCGCTTTCTCTTTCGCTTCTTCAACGACTTGAGATGCGCGCTTGTTTGCTTGATCCAAAATGCCAGAGGCTTCAGATTTTGCCGCGTTCATTTGCTCTTCGACTTTTGACTGCGCCAACTCTAAATCTCTGTTGGCTTTGTCCGCTGCCGCCAGTCCATCTGCAATTTGCTTTTCGCGTGTTTCCATTGCTTCACGGATGACAGGCCATACGAACTTCATGCAAAACAGCGCAAAGAACAAGAATGAAATGGTTTGACCAATTAATGTTAGGTTGATATTCACACCAACACCTCTATTTTGTTGTTAACAGATTACATGTAACTAAGTTACGCACCCATTGTAGGAACAACAACAAATAAGATGTACATTGCGATACCTACTCCGATCATTGGAACAGCATCCAATAGACCCGCCATTAAGAACATTTTACCTTGTAACAAAGGTGCGATTTCTGGCTGACGCGCCGTACCTTCTAAGAATTTTCCGCCCAATAAAGCAAAGCCAATAGCAGTGCCTATTGCTCCACAACCAATTAATACTGCTACTGCGATAAGAGCTGTGCCCATGTGAATACCCTCCAAAGGTTTTCTTGATTAAAATTAAAAAGTTAAATTCAAATACATTGTTATACAGCGATTAATGGTCGCCGCTTTCATGCGCCATGGCCATATAAACAATGGTCAATACCATGAAAATATACGCTTGCAAGGCAATAACCAAAATGTGGAATACCGCCCAACCCCATTGCAACAGACCGCCACCCAGCATGCCCAAGAAGCCAGCACTGTACAATAACGCAATCAAAATAAAGATGACCTCACCCGCGTATAAGTTACCAAACAAACGTAAGGCCAATGAGACCGGCTTCGCAATGAACGCCGCCACCTCAAGTAAAAAGTTAAAGGCAATCACAAACGGAGCAGCAACGATGCCCCATGGCGATTTAAACGATGGCTCAAATGGGTGGAATGTGAACTCTTTCACAAACCCAATCGCGCCTTTACGGCTAATACCAAAGCCGATCATCATCAACATCACCGCAAATGCCATGCCTAAGGTGACATTAACGTCGGTCGTCGGAACGACTTTAAAAAACAAATGCGGATCGCCAGACACTTTTGCTGCCGCCATTGGCAACCAATCAACTGGAATCAAATCCATGGCGTTCATCAATAAGATCCACGTGAACGTCATCAACGCCATTGGCGCGATGAATGGGTTATGAAAATGGAAAATGCTTTTTACTTGGTCGTCAATGAAGTCGACAACCATTTCAATGAATGTCACGATACCTGATGGTACGCCTGTCGATGCTTTTTTAGCCACTCGCCAGAACACAAAACACAACAAGGCACCCAGACCAATGCTCCACGCCATAGAATCAACATGAACGGCCATAAAGCCCATGTCTTTTGCTTCTTGAGAAGTATGCGCCATGGTCCATTGAGACGTTTGCGTTACGGAGCCATCATAACGAGTGTAACCCGCAGGCAACTTACCATACGTCATATTCTGCAAATGATGCTGAATATAATCAGTACTTGTTAATTCACCAGATTCAGAAGCCACTGAAAATCCTCGTCGCAAAATGTTGTCAGTAAAAAACGGGTCACATCAATGTGCGCGAACCCAAAAACAATGTCATGAAGTAGCAGCCGATGAATGATATAAATAACGGCAGTACGTCAACGGCTGGCCACACCTTAAAAATCATGCAAAAGCCAATGATTACAATCGAAAAGCGACCTGCTTCCCCTTTTGTAAACCCCTTCCAGATCAAACGTGCATATTTAGCACCCTGATATCGAAAGGCGTACCACGCAAAATACGCGTGACCTGATATTGCCAACAGCCCACCAGACCATACTGACAGTGCTGTGTCTAAGTCGACCAACCATGCCAACAGTGCGCTGACCGCACACAAACTACCAACTGAATACAGCAGCCATTGGCCCAACTTAGGTGCTTGAATCATTGCAAGTGGTTGTGTTTTTTGTCCCACAATACAGTGTCTCTTGCAGCTTAATAAGCGGCGAGCATTATATGCGGATTCGCGCGCGCTAACAAGCCATAACCCGCTTTTTTATCCGAACTTTATATATACTCCACATTAGTTGGGCTTATTTATAATGAAAGCGCATCATTCAAATCAATAGACACACCATACGGAAGGCTCAATCAGACCAATTAATGAATGTGCTTTAAAATGCCGTCTAATTCATCCAAGTTGTTGTAATGAATGACCAATTTGCCCTTTTTATTATTGGTCGATTGCTGCAACGACACTTTTGCACCCAGCTTTTCAGCCAGGTCGGTTTCCAAACGCATGATGTCTGCATTGGGTGTTGCAATAGGCTTCGGCGATTTGGCAGGCGCTTTCATCAACTGCTCCAGCTGACGCACTGTTAACCCACCATCAATGACTTTCTTTGCCAGAGACGGCTGCTGATCTCGATCCGCACTCAGCAAGCACTTCGCATGCCCCGTCTCAATGTCTCCTCGCTCAAGATAGCTCAACACATTAGGGTGCAACGCCGTGAGTCGCAAAATATTCGCCACGGTTGAGCGTGGCTTGCCCACCGCATCCGCCACCTCTTGCTGACTCAAATCAAATTCTTTTTGCAAACGCTGCAGTGCCAACGCTTCTTCAACGGGGTTTAAGTCTTCGCGCTGAATGTTTTCAATCAACGCCATCGCGATGGCTGACTCATCGTCAATCTGCTTAATGATCGCAGTGATTTCACTCAAACCCGCAATTTGACTGGCGCGCCAACGACGCTCACCGGCAATGATTTCGTACTTATCGTCTGAAATGGGGCGCACCACAATCGGCTGCAACAACCCTTGCTTCTTAATCGACAACGCCAAGTCTTCCAACGCATCTTGCTCAAAATGGCGACGAGGCTGATACTGGCCGCGTTGAATTTTTTCCATCGGAAGGTCTTGAAGCACTTCCGCACTTTGAGGCGACGACGCAGCGCCTGATGTCGTGGGCATGGCACTGGCAGGTGCCGATTTGCCGATCAACGCATCTAAGCCTTTTCCCAACCCTCGCTTTGACTTTGCCATAACTTACTCTTACTCTCATTCAGTGTTTGTATCGTTCAGCACACGCACTTAAACGCCTGCCATTATCATCAATCGTTCGCCTTACTCTGCCAAACCGCCAATGGATGGCGCGTCGTCAACCACGTCTTGCTGTCGAAGCACTTCTCCGGCCAACGCCAAATACGCCAACGCACCACGCGAACGCTTGTCATACGCCAACACAGGCAATCCATGACTTGGCGCTTCCGCTAAGCGAATATTCCGCGGCACACACGTTTGGTATACCTGTTCGTCAAAGTAGTCCAACAACTGCTTTGACACGTCTTTGGTCAAGCTGCTGCGAGGATCATACATGGTGCGCAAGATCCCTTCCAATTTTAAATTTGGGTTCACCACCTCGGTCACACGTTTCACGGTGTTCAACAAATCCGTCAACCCTTCCAAGGCAAAATACTCGCACTGCATCGGGACCAACACACCGTCCGCAGCGGTCAACGCATTCACCGTTAACATGCTCAACGACGGCGGACAATCCAAAATAATAAAGTCGTAATCATTAACCGCTGGGCGCAAGGCTTTTTTCAAACAGCTTTCACGGTTTTTTTGTTCTAATAAGCCAATCTCAGCCGCCGACAAATTGCTGTTCGCGGGCAACACAAAGTATCCGGTTGCAGACGCTTCTTGAACGGAATCCGCGACGCTGACTTCACCCATCAGCACTTCAAAGATGGTGTTATCGGTGTCGTTCTTATTAATACCGCTGCCCGTGGTGGCGTTTCCTTGTGGATCCATATCGACCATCAACACACGACGCCCTGTTGTGGCTAACGAGGCCGACAGGTTGATCGCTGTGGTGGTTTTACCCACACCGCCTTTTTGGTTTGCAATTGCAATTATTCGAGCCACAAAATCACCTTTAAATTTTTATTCTAACTGAACGCGCGTTTGCGCAGCGTTAACAAATGCCGTTCGCTGTCTAACTCTGGTACCGCCAATTTAACCGACGACACCAATTGATACTCTTCGCTAACCGCATCCAACTCTTCCTGAGGAAACATTCCTTTCATCGCGTAAAACACACCGCTGTCTGTGCATGCATTGGAACACAATGCCAACATATTATCCAAAGCCGTAAACGCTCGACTGATGACCGCGTCAAATCGTCGCTCCGTTTGCGACTCAATTCGAGCGTGCACCACCGTCACATTGTCCAACCCAAGGGTCATTTTCACATGGTCTAAAAAACGCGTTTTCTTACCATTGCTGTCCAACAAGGTGACTTCTTTTTCAGGGCGTAAAATGGCCAACGGCACACCCGGCAATCCAGCGCCCGTACCGACATCAATCACACGCTGTTCATTAACGTACTGAATCACCACTAAGCTGTCGAGTAAATGCTTGGAAAACATGTCGTTGACGTTGCGCACAGCCGTTAAGTTATACGCCGCATTCCACTTATTCAATAACGCCAAATACGCCACCAATCGCGTAGCCGTTTGCTCATCCAGCTGCAATTGAAACACATCTTGATGATCCGCCACACACCTCATCAGCCGTGATACCAACGGTTGAATGCTCGGATCCGACAACAAGAGCTCTACTTGTGCTTGATTGACTCCCATCAGTGCGTCAACTGTGAATCAGACAGTGCAGACTTTCGATTCAATAAACCGCGCTTTTTAAACGCCACCAACAACAACGACACAGCCGCTGGCGTCACCCCTGAAATTCGCGACATTTGCGCAAACGTTTCAGGCTTAATCTCACCCAGCTTTTGTTTGATTTCATTGGACAAACCCGTCACGCTTTCAAAATCAAAATCCAACGGGATCAAGGTTTCTTCATAACGTTTTAATCGATCCACTTCGTCTTTTTGGCGCTCAATGTACCCTGCGTACTTCACGTGAATTTCAATTTGCTCAACCACCTGTTTGTCCGCTGGATCAAACCCTTGAGCGAGCTGAATATCCGCGTAGTCAAGTTCATTGCGTTTTAACAAATCCAAGGCGCTGTATTCATGACTCAGCGGGTTCTCCAACTGTTCATTCAATTGCTTGGCGGCGTCGCTGTCCGCCTGAATCCACGTCGTCGCTAAACGTTCTTTTTCAATGTCTATATCGCGTTTCTTTTTAGAAAATTGAGCCCAACGATGCTCATCCACAACGCCTAATTGATAACCGATCTCCGTCAATCGTAAATCCGCGTTGTCTTCTCGCAACAGCAATCGATATTCGGCACGACTGGTAAACATACGGTACGGTTCTTGAGTGCCTAAGGTAATCAAATCATCCACCAACACACCAATGTACGCTTCGTCTCGTCGTGGCACCCACGCCGGTTTACCCTGCACTTTGAGCGCAGCATTAATACCTGCAAGCAAGCCCTGAGCACCCGCTTCTTCGTATCCGGTTGTGCCGTTAATTTGACCACAGAAAAATAAATTTTCAACGTACTTTGTTTCCAACGAATGCATCAAACCTCGCGGATCAAAATAGTCGTATTCAATCGCATAACCCGGACGCACAATGTGCGCATTCTCAAATCCAACCATCGATTGAATAAATTGAATTTGCACGTCAAACGGCAGGCTCGTGGAAATGCCATTCGGGTACAACTCATGCGTGTTCAAACCTTCAGGCTCGATGAATACTTGATGACTGCTTTTGTCCGAGAAACGATGCACTTTGTCTTCAATGGACGGACAATATCGAGGCCCCACTCCGTCTTTAATTGCACCCGCGTCCGAGTACATGGGAGACCGATCCAAGTTCGATAAAATAATGTCGTGTGTGCGCTGGTTGGTGTGCGTAATCCAACAACAGCGTTGCTCTGGATGGTCCTCTGCACGACCTAAAAACGACATCACCGGCAACGGCGTATCGCCCCATTGCTCTTGCAATTTAGTAAAATCAACGGTGCGCGCATCAATGCGCGCAGGCGTGCCCGTTTTTAACCGGCCCACGGTAAACGGCAATTGCCGAAATCGTTCAGACAACGCATTAGACGGAGGGTCGCCCGCTCGGCCGCCTGCGTAATTGTCCATGCCAATGTGGATGCGACCGCCCAAAAACGTGCCTGCCGATAAAACGACGGTCTTGGCCATGAACTCGATGCCACTTTGCGTGACCACGCCAACCACTCGGTCGTTTTCCAACAACACATCGTCAACGCCTTGCTGAAACAAGGATAAATTCTCTTGGTTTTCAAGCATCTCACGAATCGCTGCTTTATACAGCACACGGTCTGCTTGCGCACGCGTTGCACGTACCGCAGGTCCTTTTCTCGAATTCAGCACGCGAAATTGGATGCCCGCAAGATCAATGGCTTTGGCCATCGCACCGCCCAGTGCGTCAATTTCCTTCACCAAATGGCTCTTGCCGATGCCCCCGATCGCGGGATTGCATGACATTTGCCCAAGCGTTTCAATGTTGTGTGTAATAAGCACGGTTTTCGCGCCCATACGCGCACTGGCTAACGCAGCTTCTGTGCCTGCATGACCACCACCGACCACCGCAACATCGAACTCTTCTGGAAACTTCACTGACTTTACCTCGGTGATTCGTCAACCACCTGAATGAACAAAAGCTTGATTATAGGGGTAGTTAGTGTTCGTGCCAACTGCTTATAGTCTATGCACACCATACGGGTACATGATGTGACCGCTATTCCATATTTTAAATAACGGCCTATTCTATATGATATACTCGTTGATTCGGCTCGCGTTTTAATTTTACATTCGAAGCCTATGCCGCTGAAACATATAATAATAAACTGTATACAAGACAACATATTTTCAATCTGGAGTAGTTTTATGCCAACTTTTTCTCAAGCCTTGCAGTATTTAAAGGTGTTGCCCTTGGTAGTTGTTCTCCAAGCATGTGGTGGTGATACCAAACTGGGGGATTCAGGCTCAAGATCACCGAGTACAAACCCACCCCCAGTCACGACGCCGTCTCCTGGAACCCCCAAGCAGTTCTCTTTGCACACCGCAGCGGCGAACCAGTGTTACGCAGTCAAGTCGAACTCAGGTTACTTAAGTCATTCAAATAACGCCTTTTCGTTTGAAAACGTCGCATCCAATGCGGCTCAAGCCTTTTTGTTCCGCCCCACCGACTTAGGTGTGTACTTGTTGTTTGACACACAAAAACGCTACGTCACAACACGCAGCAACGCATTAAATGCGCAAACCAACATTGCCTCTGAAGTCTCAACCGACATCGATGAATTGGAATTCATCAAAACACCAGCTGAGTGGGAACTGCAAACCGCCGACAACGGCAACACGTTCCGACTGTACAACCCACTGTCCAAAACATGGATCAGCACGAGTGGCACGACCAGCACATCGTCAAACGCGTTGATGGTGTCCCTAGAGCCTAAAACAGGTTGTGCGACCTTCCCTGAATCTGAAGTCAACGCCACGTACAGCAAACTAAAAACACAGTTTGATGACGGAAGCTTGTTCGGTTACGCCGATGCACATGAGCACTTATTCACCGATTTCAGTGGCCCTCAAGGCTTTATCGCAGGGCATTCGTTTCATAAGCTGGGCATTGAACACGCCTTACCTAATTGTGATAAATACCACGGTGCGGGCGGCTCAAAAGACGTCCTTGGTGTGGCCTTTGGAACAGGTGGTGGCGACGCCTCCATCGATCAATTGTTGCCGTTGTTTCAAAAACACTTGCTGGCTGGTGAACCACACCACGACACATCAGGCTATCCAAACTTTAGTTTCTGGCCTGAACAAACATTTAAAACGCATCAACAAATGTACTACAAATGGCTAGAACGCGCATGGTTGTCAGGCATGCGCTTATTGGTTGATTACACGGTCATGCCACAAGTGCAATGCGATTTATTGAAAACCCTTACCCCAAAAGAAGCTGGCAACCGAAGCTGTAATGAAATGGACGGTGTGGATCGTCACCTAACCCGCGTAAAAGAGCTCGAACGTTACATTGACGCGCAAAACGGCGGCGAAGGACAAGGCTGGTTCCAAATTGCATACACCCCTCAAGAAGCGCGCAACATTGCGTCTGAAGGCAAATTGGCGGTCATTTTAGGCATGGAAGTGGAAAACCCATTGAACTGTTTCCGTCGCGCACGTGAAGGCTTCCCACTGTGCACAAAAGAAGTCATGGAAGAACGCTTAGACACCTATTACGCCAAAGGCATTCGTGCGCTGTTCCCAGTGCATAAATTTGCGAATGGCTTCGCTGCTGGTGACGGCGCAGCGGGCGTACTTGAAATTGGTGATTTCTTAAATACCAATGGTGAATGGCGTGACTACGTGCCTTGTGACAGCATAGACTCACCTGCCTTCGGTACGTATGAAGGTGGACAAAGCATGTTTAACTCCATCATATCGTTTGCCAGCAACAGCATCTTCTCTTCTCTGAATAATCTCTTGAGCTTTGTTGGAATTGATTCTCCGCTACCAGCGTATGAGAAAAGCGAGAAACACTGTGTTCGTGATGGCTTAACACCACTGGGTAAAGACTTACTTGGAGCCATGATAAACCGAGGCATGATCATCGACACGGGTCACTTTACCTCTGCATCGTACAAACAAAGCTATGAGATTTTTGAAAACCGTAATTACCCACCGGTGGACACACATCACAACACATTCGACAGCCAGTTAATGAAGTTGGGTGGCTTCACCAACGGTTCATTGAACTCAAATTGTCGAGGCGATGACACACCGGTTGGACACCACTATCTCAAAATGCTCAGCAAGTTTGAAGCCGTCGGTAACCCAGACGCAACGCTTGGCTTAGGCTATGACTTCAACGGATTGTCTGATTACGCATATCCACGATATGGCGATAACGCTAAGTGTAAGGTGCCACAAGCAGAAGCAGACAAACTGACGTACCCGTTCACCTCTTACGGTGGCGACGTGGTGTTTGATAAGTTAACCACAGGCAACAAAACGTTTGACTTTAATTTTGAAGGCTTGAGCCACGTCGGCATGTTGCCTGATGCAATCCAAGATTTAAGAAATGGCGGCGTCACCGATGAAAAATTACAGCCTCTCTTCAAGTCAGCCGATGGGTACATCAAAATGTGGGAACGAATGCAGCCGTCAAAGTAACCATCCAACCATTTATCCATTTAACAAACCCACCCGTTGGTGGGTTTTTTTATGCCTTATGCACTCACCCTTGTTCAATACGACGACCGGCTTTGGAAGGCTTGAACTCAAATTAGCATATGATTGTGATACTTTTGTGAAGTATTCGCTTTCTGTAACGTTTAATGTTGAGACACATATAAAACTGGTGTTGTTTGTTT